>CAZQRW010000004.1:4499-64326 GCA_964596115.1 uncultured bacterium | reverse complement strand
TTGCCTCATTAAAAATCAACACAAAAATAGTAAAATATACCTCCAGTTAAAGATGAGTGAGAGAAAGGTGGTTACGAAGGAAGTAGCAAGGAGGTATAAGAAAGCGAAGAAGAAAAGTTAAGGAATGGAGAAGGAATAATGGAAGAACACCCTCCCTTAATCCCTCCCATCAAGGGAGGGGGAGATATTGGAAAGGGATTATTTCATAGGGGAGTAGTAAACAATGACGAAATTATTATATTGGAAAACATTCTACATTTCTTGCTTTTATATTGACAATATATACTTGTGCCCTTAATATCTTCCATATGGAAATTAAACCCAGGCGTAATTTAACTGACATAACGAAGGGTAAAAATATTACAGGTATACTCCTCCGTCTTGCAATCCCCATAATGCTTGCGAATAGTTTCCAGACCCTGTACAATATAATAGATGCTTTTTTCCTGGGGAAGCTGGGGAAATCAGTCTTTGCAGCGCCTGCCATCACCTTTAATGTAATATTTGTCCTTATTGCATTTGGTTTTGGTTTTTCAATGGCGGGGACGACATTGATTGCACAATCAAAGGGGAAAAATGACAGGGAGAAGGTTGATTTTTATCTCGGGCAGACGACTGTGACCCTTGTAGTGCTCTCCATTCTTATTTCAGTAATTGGAGTAATTTTTACAAACCCTGTCCTGAGAATATTAAAGACACCTCCTGATGCATTCATATACACGAGTAAATATATGAGAATTATTCTTATGGGCATCCCATTTATGTTCGGCACATTTATTCTTCAGGCAAGCCTCCAGGGCATTGGTGATACAATTACTCCCTTATGGATACAGGGAATAGCTGTATCCTTTAATATTCTTCTTGACCCCCTTCTTATATTTGGAATTGGGCCCTTCCCCAAAATGGGGGTGGTTGGTGCAGCCATCGGGACCGTAATTTCCCGTTCCGTAGGTTCGTTTATTGGCATTGCTATTCTCGTCCAAGGAAAGAAAGGATTGCAATTGAAGTGGAGAAATCTGAAACCCGATAGAAAGGCATTGAGATTGATCTTTGAGATAGGTTTTCCCTCTTCCATCGGTCAGTCTGTTTCAGCCCTTGGCTTTACTGTGCTTCAGGGTGTGGTTAATTATTTTGGCTCTGCTGTGGTCGCTGCCTTTGGGATAGGAAACAGGATCGTTGGATTATTCAATATGCCAGCAATGGGTATTGGGAGGGCGGTAACCACTATGGTTGGTCAGAACCTCGGTGCAAGGGAGATAAAAAGGGCATGGAAGTCTGTTAAAGCAGGGATTATAATCGTTGGTGTGTTTCTTCTTATCGGTATGACCTTTACATTCTTTTTTGGCAGTTCCTTCGTACATTTTTTCATACCAAATGACCCTGAAGTTACAAAGTGGGGTGTAATACTCTTCAGGATAATATCCCCTTCCGTTGTATTCTTTGGGATACTTATGGTTCTCAATGGAGCGTTCCAGGGGGCAGGAGATACAAAGCCTCCAATGGTGCTGAACATTGTAAGATTGTGGGGAATTAGAGTACCATTTTCATATCTTCTGGCACTTGTATTTCATATGGGCCCCATTGGAATATGGATTTCGATGTTTCTATCAAATATAGTGATTTCTATCTGGGGATTATTCTGGTTCAAAAGAGGAAAATGGGAGAAGAAATTAAATCCTGACAGAATTTGATTGTTAAAAATTTCACAATCCTATTGACAAACACATTAATTCCTATTATTCTCCATTAGAATGGAAAGCACACTGCTAATAATAAAACCTGATGCAGTAAAAAAGAGGGTTATTGGGAAAGTAATATCATTAATAGAAGCATCTCCTCTTAGAATAGAGGATATGAAGATGGATCATTTTTCCCGTGAAAAGGCAGAGAAATTCTATGCAGTACATAAAGGGAAACCCTTTTATGAAGCTCTAATTGATTTTATGACTTCAGGGAAAATATTGGCAATTAAATTATCAGGTGAGAATGCGGTAGAAGTACTTAGAAAAATTATTGGAGCAACAGATCCAGCAAAGGCAGGGGAAGGTACGATAAGAAAACTATATGGGACCGATATTCAGAAGAATGCTGTTCATGCATCAGACTCATTAGAGAATGCAAAAAAAGAAATTCCTTTCTTCTTTGAGGGGGAAAATGGATAAGATAATACTTACATTGAATTGTGGCAGCTCTTCAGTAAAGTATATGGTTTACAACTGGGATAAAAAATGTGCACTTGCAAGGGGTATCGTTGAGAGGGTCACAATAGGTGGCTCATTTATTACACATGAGGTGCATGGTAAGAAGAAGATAAAGATAGAAAAAGAGTGCCCCACCCATAGAGAGGCGATAGAACTCATTGTTCAAGTCCTTACGAGTAAGAAATTTGGTGTAATACGAGATCTTAAAGAGATAAGCGCAGTGGGTCATAGGGTTGTTCATGGCGGAGAAAAGTTTACAAAATCTGTAATTATAAATGAGGATGTAATAAAAATATTTAGAGAACTCTTTGACCTTGCCCCACTTCACAATCCTCCAAATGTGCTTGGTATTGAGGCGGCAATGGAGTTATTACAGGATATTCCCCACATTGCAGTGATGGATACAGCCTTTCATCAAACAATGCCAGATTATGCATACATATATGCAGTACCATATTCCTGGTATGAAAAGTATGGTGTTAGAAGGTATGGTTTCCACGGCACTTCCCATTTGTATGTTTCAAAAAGGGCTGCTATACTTTTAAAAAAAGACCCAAGAGAAATAAATCTTATTACCTGTCATATAGGAAATGGAGCAAGCATTACAGCAATAAGAAAAGGGGTCTCTGTCGATACTTCTATGGGATTTACTCCCCTTGAAGGGGTTGTAATGGGAACAAGGTCAGGCGATATAGACCCCGCGATAGTTGGTTTCATATCGGATAAGGAAAGAAGGAGCGCATCAGAAGTAATAAACATATTAAACAAGAAGGCTGGGATACTTGGGATAACAGAGAAATATACGGATAGAAGGGATGTTGAAAGGGCTATGGATAAAGGCGATAAGAGGGCTATCCTTGCTTATAAGATCGAGGCATACCGAATAAGAAAATATGTTGGTGCTTATATGGCTGTTCTTGGTAAGGTGGATGCTATTGTATTTACTGCAGGTGTTGGGGAAATGTGGCCAGCATTAAGGGAAGAAGCCCTAAGAAATCTTGAACATCTTGGAGTTAAATTGGATAAGGATAGAAATAAAAGCGCACAGACAAGGGAAAAGGAAACAGTAATATCTACCGATGATTCACCTGTGAAGGTCTTTGTTATTCCCACAGATGAGGAGATCGTTTTTGTGGAGGATGTGGTTGCACTTGTCGAAGGAAGGTATGCACCCCATACTGAATTTACTTATACATTCCAATCTCCAGATTACAAAAAGGAGGAATAATGTTTAAAATTTTGGAAAAAGAAACCCTTGCTCCCCATATCAATAGATTTGTTATTGAGGCACCACTTATTGCGAAAAATCATAAACCTGGCCAATTTGTGGTTATACGAATTTATGAAAAAGGAGAGAGAATTCCTCTTACAATAGCAGAGGTGGATAGGACAGAGGGTACCATTACCCTGATCGTTCAGGAAGTAGGGAAGACTACCTATATGCTTGGAGATCTGAAGGCAGGGGATGTGATTGCCGATGTTATTGGTCCCCTTGGGAGACCCGCAGAGATTGAGAAAGTTGGAACAGTGGTAACTATTGGTGGGGGTGTTGGTACCGCCATTGTCTATCCCGAAACGAAGGCATTTAAAGAAGTGGGAAACAGGGTTATTTCAATAATTGGCTTTAGAAATAAGGAACTTGTTATACTTGAAGATGAGATGAGGGCTACTTCCGACGAATTGATAGTTACAACGGACGATGGTTCATACGGTAAGAAGGGTTTTGTTTCAGACAGGCTTCAGGAATTAATCGAAAAAGGAGAGAAAATAGACCTTGTTGTTGCAATCGGTCCCGCCATAATGATGAAGGTAGTTTCAGATATGACAAAAAAATATAATATAAAGACAATAGTTTCACTCAACGCAATTATGCTTGACGCTACAGGTATGTGTGGCGCTTGCAGAGTTGAGGTAGGGGGAGAGACAAAGTTTGCCTGCGTGGATGGACCAGAGTTTGACGCACATAAGGTAGATTTTGATCTTCTAATGAAAAGGCTTGTAATGTACAGAGAAGAAGAAAAAATTGCCCTGGAAAACTATCTAAGAGAGAGTGGTGAAAAATGAGAGAGAAAATACCACGTCAGGGGATGCCAAAACAGAAGCCAGAAGATAGAATTCACAACTTTAATGAAGTCGCCCTTGGATTTTCTCCTGAACTTGCACAAAAAGAAGCAGAGAGATGCCTTCAATGCCCTAAACCGTTCTGTGTGGATGGGTGCCCCGTGAATATAGATATTCCTGCTTTTATAAAATTGATAAAAGAGGGAAAATTTATTGAAGCGGCAAGGAAAATAAAGGAGGATAATGTACTGCCTGCTATTTGTGGAAGGGTCTGTCCTCAGGAGGAACAATGTGAAGAGAAGTGTGTTATTGGTATAAAGGGGGAACCCGTTGCTATTGGAAGATTGGAGAGGTTTGCGGCAGACTACGAAGCGGAGAACGCTGAAATGGAAATACCTGAAATAGCAGAGTCAAAAAATAAGAAAATTGCTATAGTTGGTTCAGGACCTGCAGGTCTGACCGTTGCAGCAGACCTCAAGAGAATGGGCTATGATGTCACGATTTTTGAGGCATTGCATAAAGCGGGTGGCGTTCTCATTTATGGAATTCCCGAGTTCAGACTACCCAAGGCAATAGTGAAAAGAGAGGTTTCCTTCCTTGAAAAGATGGGCGTAGAAGTAAAGACAGATATGGTAATAGGTAAGAGTCTTTCCATTAAGGAACTCTTTGGAATGGGCTATTCCGCTGTATTCCTTGGGCTTGGTGCAGGTCTTCCGAGATTTATGAAGATTGAAGGTGAAAATCTTCTTGGGATATATTCTGCGAACGAATTTCTTACGAGGACAAATCTTTTAAAGGCATATAAATTCCCAGAATATGATACGCCTATAAAAGTAGGGGAAAGGGTTGGTGTAATCGGTGGTGGCAATGTAGCTATGGATTCAGTAAGGAGTGCCCTGAGACATGGTGCGAAAGAGGCACATATTATTTACAGGAGGTCGAGGAAAGAGTTACCTGCGAGGGAAGAAGAGATCGAAAATGCCGAGGAAGAAGGTGTAATTTTCGATTTTCTTGTTAATCCTGTCCGATTTATTGGTGATGATAAAGGATGGGTAAGGGCAATAGAGTTAATAAAAATGGAACTGGGTGAACCAGATGCATCTGGCAGGAGAAGGCCTATTCCTATTCCTGGTAGCGAATTTAACTTTAATGTAGATACGGTTGTTATAGCAATAGGTGCTGGTGCAAATCCTTTACTTCTTAATGCAACTCCTGAAATCAAGAGGAACAAATGGGGTTACATAGATGCTGATTTGGATACGGGAAAGACATCGATGAAAGGTGTATTCGCAGGCGGTGATATTGTTACAGGTGAGGCAACGGTGATTGAGGCTATGGGATTTGGAAGAAGGGCTGCAAAGGCAATAGATGAATATCTTAATACGAATAAATGGTAGTGGGTTTTTTTTAATTAAGGCGGGGTATCCAGGGGATACCCCTTTTTTCTTATGAAAATAATTCCCCTTGTTTCTGATTCTCTTGGCGTAAGGAGTTTTTGCGTATTTGTTAAGACAGAGGATACAGGGATTATCATTGATCCTGGTCTTGACCTTGCCCCATTAAGATATAACCTTCCTCCCCACAGGCTAGAGATAGAACAATTTTATAGAATGAAGGAAAGGATAAGGGAGTATATTCTAAAGGCAAATAGCATTATTATAACGCATTATCATCACGACCACTATTCGCCTGATTTCATTTCCCTATATAAAGGGAGAAGGATTTTTCTGAAAGACTTTACCAGAAATATTAACTATATGCAGAAAAAAAGGGCGCAGGAGATATATTCAGTTATTAAAGAATTTGAGATTGCAGATAATAAAAATTTCAGGATCGGGGATACAGAAATAACTTTTTCTCCGTCCCTTCCACATGGTGATACACCTGCAGTAGTGATAGGTGTAACAATTGAGGAGAAAAACAAGAGACTTTTATTTACATCCGACATATCAGGTCCCATTTTTGAAAGTCAGTTAGATTTTATACTTGGAGTAAAACCTCACACACTTATTCTTGATGGACCAGCCATATACATAAATATGAAATATCTCAATGTATTTAAGGAGAATCTAAAAAAGATACTCTCATTTAATCCAGAGAAAATAATCATCGATCACCACCTTACAAGAATTTTGAATTGGAGGGATTATCTGCCAGAGTTCAGAGATAACATTGATACCTTTGCTTCATTTAGGGGAGAGGGAGAAAGTCCACTTGAGGCGATGAGAAAGAAACTCTGGGAAAGCTGCCAGTCTGGGGGACTATAAGGATCTTATATTTTTGGCAGTTTTCTTTAAACATTGAGATTCCTTCACAGAGTAGCATCCTAAATTTCAAACTTGAAATGAGATAGAGAGGTTCATCATTATAAACTCGTCTTTTCCTGCACTACTTAAACGTGAGAATAAAAAGCGGGAAAATTCAGGTTGAAATTAGGCATAGAATTGATATACTAAAAACGTGAAAGGTGATAAAAGAAAAATTTATTTTTCTGGTGCTATAAGGGCTGGAAGGAATGATGTCCAGATATACCACAACTTAATCTTATACCTCAAAGGATTTGGCAAGGTTCTCACAGAATTCGTTGGAGATGAAGCAACAAGGGAAGAAGGTGAGGTAAGGTTAAAAGATAGCGAGATCCATAAGAGGGATATGGAACTTTTGAAAGAGGCAGATATCGTTGTGGCAGAGGTCACAACACCCAGCCTTGGAGTTGGTTATGAAATAGGTGTAGCCGTAGAAAACAAAAAACCTATTCTCTGTCTTTATAGGCCGGGTAATGGCAAGCTATTGTCTGCAATGATTTCGGGCTCCCCCTCTATAGTAGTGGGACATTACGATACTATAGAAGATGCGAAGGATATCATTAAAAAATTTTTTAAAAAAGTAGGAGGTTAACATGAAAAAGTATTTTTCAATTTTTTACATTCTTTTTTTATCACTCACTATGTATGGTGAATTCAAACCCATAAAAGAGTTTCCCATTTCTCCCTACAGTGGAGATATTGCTGTGCATAATGGTAAAATCTATCAGGTAGATATTCTGAAAGACAGTATTTTCATTTATGATTTAAGAACAGGGGAAAGAAAAGGACGAATTACCACAGCTGGATTTTCTCCGTATTCACTTTGTTTTTGTAATGATACACTTGTTGTATCCAACAATGACGAAATCCGCTTCATAAGTTATAAGGGGAAAATTTATAGAGCTATTTATTCTCCAACGTCGTCTATTACTGGCATAGCATTTGATGGTAAGAACATATGGGTTACTGGAAGAGATGGCAAGATATATTGTATCTCAAGAAATGATGGCACCACTATTAAAACATTGAATGGTCCGGGATGGCGTAATAATGGACTCTCCTTTTATAAAGGTTATCTATGGACTACGAACAGATATAGGAATGAGATTTATATGATTTGTGTTAGGAACGGTGAGGTTATAAATGTTCTCCCTTCTCCTGGGCCATATCCTTCAGGAATAGAGGTGATAGACAACAAAATATACGTATCAGATTTTGAAATGGATAGTGTATACCTTTTTGATATACCATATAAGGACTATATAATAAAGGGGAAACCAGAGAAAGCCAGGGTAACCCTATATTTCAGATTAATTAACGATGGACCAGGTAGTATAAATAATGTAGATGTCTTTATTGCATTGCCAGAAAATCGGGAGAATCAATTACTCCTTTCAAAACCTGCATTTGAACCCAGCCCCAGTAAGATAGTAGTTGATCAGTATAATCAAAAAGTAGCACACTATAAATTTCAAAATGTAAAGAAAGGAGAGAAGCGTACTGCCAACGTAAAGGTAGACGCTGAGCTAAGGTCTGTTAGTTATTTTATCGTTCCTGAGAGGGTGGGGAATTTGAATGATATTCCAAAGGAGATAAAGAAGAGGTATCTTCAGGATAAAGACAGGTATATGATAAAGGATCCATTTATTAAGAATTCGGTAAAGAGGGCGATAGGAAGAGAGAGAAATTCCTACTGGATCGCGAAGGATATATTCAATTACGTTATAAACCATATGGAGTATGAATTGAGTGGTGGATGGGATATTGCTCCAGAGGTGTTAAAGAGGGGGAAAGGATCCTGCTCAGAGTACTCCTATGTTTTCATCTCAATGATGAGGGCAGCGGGTATACCTACAAGGTATATTGGTTCTGTTGTTGAGAGAGGAGATAGGGCAAGCATTGATGGTGTGTTTCACAGATGGACAGAGATTTATCTTCCAGGGTATGGATGGATACCTGTTGATCCAAGCGGGGGAGACAGCCATATTCCCAGAAATAGAGCCCTTGCCTTTGGCCATCGCTCCAATGGGTATCTTATAACGACAATTGGAGGAGGAGACTCCAGGTATCTTGATTGGAGCTATAATTTTAATGTACGAGTGAGGGGTTACGATAGCAATGCAAATTTTCATATTGATAGAATGGCGATATGGGAACCTATAAAGTAGCGATTAGGTTTTTAAGTAAGTTTTAGATTTTTTATCCTTTTTCTGTGGATGTAGGCGGTAAGCTCAGCCCCTATGATATATATTATAGAGGTATAGTAGATCCATAAAAGGGCTATGATTATTGCTGAAAGACTCCCATATATCTTTCCGAAATGATTGAAATTTCTAATATACCAATCAAAGAGGTACTTTACTACCATTGTTAGTATTGAAGTAAATAATGCCCCTGAAAGTGCAGAAACGCTATCTGTATTTCTATAAGAGAAGACCCTGTAAAGAATGAAGAAAAAACCTGTCGCGATGCCTACTATGAGAAGATTGTTTGAAAACGAAGTTATGAATGAAACCTCTGATGGTGTTGTTCCAATAGAAATAAGTCCCCTTAAAAATACGATACCCTTTGATAATCCTACAAAAAGTGCAAAGGTCGCTAATAGGATCGGGATCAGGGCAAAGGAGAACAATTTTTGATGCATAAAGAATCCTCTCTCCTTCCTTTCATATATTCTCTCAACAGCTACAATCATAATCTCAAACGTCCTGCTACCAGCCCAGTAGAATGCCAATCCACCTATTATTCCAAAGGTAAGTTTTCTACTTACAAGTGCATTTATATATCCTATGGCTACATCCCCTGAGGATGGGAAAAGCCTCGTTATAAAGGAGAGGGTTTCTTGTAATGCAGACCCAGAGGAATGGATTATTTGGGCTATGATAGATGTAAAAACGAGCAAAAATGGTACTACGGACAGTATCGTATAAAATGAAATTGCGGCGGCAAGTAATGTTCCACCATGTTTAATGAAATTATTAATTATTTCAGAAAATTCCCTGATAGTGATACGGAGCCATCGGATTTTTATAAAATCTTCAAGCTTTTTTCTAGCCCTCTTTTTTTTCTCCATAGATGGATTATAATTGATAAATCCAATCAGTCAAATGAATTGATATAATTTTATTACTTCACGGCGAGGAGAAGTGCCTCATAAATTTTCCTGTGGAATTTATTATTATTGACATCATTTTCAATCTCTTTGAGTATTTCTTCTTTGCCCTTTGGATTTTTGTAGTTTCTATTTGGGGAGGAAGCTGCCTGAAATACGTCAGCGATTGCCACTACTTCTGAGTCTATTGTCAAATTTTTTTTACCCAATGGATAACCAGAACCGTCGATTCTCTCATGATGGTTTCCTGCAACCTTTGCCTCTTCCTCGAAACCAAGTAAATTTAGTAGTTTATAACTTTCAAGGGAATGATACCTCAATATTTCTCTATCAATATTATCCAGAGAGAATGGTTTACTCAATGTTAACCAGGGGATAGATAATTTGCCAATATCATGGAACAATCCTGAAAAATAGATATGATCATAATATTTTTCGTCTCCTCCAAGGATTTTCCAGAGTTTCAGGGATAGATTTGCCACATTTTTGGAATGTTCTATTGCAAGGTACCTATCTTTTGTTTCCAGAACATTTATGATGAGATCTAAAAAACCCTTTTCCTTAAACATAGATATTCTTTCCTTTAGGCCTATCCCTGTGAGAAGATCATTGATCGTAGAAAAGAGGGTTACCATATTTGTTTTTTGTGAGATAGGTTTTCCAACTTGGAAGCACAATCTAAAAGATTTTACTACGGAATCAAATCCAATTGATAAATTACCTGTCTTTAAGGCTATGATAGATTTTACCCTATTTATCTGAGGATAGTAAAAATTTATATTCTTCATTTTACTCATCTCTATGGAGGATAAGAGATTGCTTGCTATTTTTGATTTGCCCATCTTGGCAAAGAGTTCTGCTATGTCAAGCCTTGCTTCGTTGGATATTTGAGCTTCTGAGTCAAAAAGGTAATCCCTAATAAGATGGATTTCTTTTAGGTATCTCTCTGGTTCTGGCGAACGAATCATTGCATCCAACATATTATTCATAAAAAGTCGAAATGTACCCTCATAGGACAATGAGGATTGGGATTCGAATGTAACCTTATCAATACCTTTTAGTACGTTTATGGCAGACTGGTAATGCTCTATGGCAGAGCTGAAATCATACTCATATAACTGGTAATAAACACCTAACAAATTCATCAATCTGGGGTATAGCGGATAAAAAGTTTCTCTCGTTTTGTGAAGAAAGTATTCCAGTTCTTGTTTTGTGTGCTCTGTTGCATATGCCTGTACCCTATTCAATAAGGCCTGATATTTGTTTAAAAGGTATAATTCATAATTTCTATCCCTATAGTAATACGCATTTGCATCATAAATTTTGCTGAGCTCTAAAAATGCATTCATATCTCTGAGTATTCCATCGATCTTCCTTATATGTTTTAACTCAGATCTGTTGGCTAACTTTACATATTCCAAGAAACTATTAAGTTTTACATTCAACTTTTGGAGACTATTTATTTCCAGGTTAAGAGGATTCTCTATATTTGAGATAAAATTAAGGAATGTCTTTTCCATAAGGCATTTTACGATATCCAGATTTTTATGCAAGTAATAAATTCATGATAGGCAACAATCACTGACATATGAGAAAAAAAAGGGAATTTTCAAGCAGAAAATATTTTTTTTCTAAAACTGTACGACTGACTCCATTCTTATTATCGGGATAGTATTTTCTTCATTCGTAGGAGTTTTAAACTGAGAAAGCCACCTATAATTACAATCAGTTGATATGTAAAAAATCTCCATAAAATGGCAAAAACACCGATAAGGTATTTGGGAACAGAATTGTAAAAAAGAACAGTAAAACCACCTTCTATTATTCCTTCAGCACCAGGGGTGGGAAAGAAGAATGCAGAGAATATAAGGAATATCTGGCGGAAGATTGTATCAATATAAGGGGCCTTGATTGAAAGACTATGCAAAATTAGAAGTGCGATGGAATAGTTGGGAATATATACAATAATGGTAAAGATAAGAATCCCAATTGAGAGAAGTTTCCTCTTTTTTACAAAATCGAAAAAGCCCCTTCTCATCCTTCTAACTTCACGAACAAAACCGAATAATCTTCTCGTTGCATCTGTCCTTTTTCCCCTTCTATAGGTAAGACTGTACAGGAGTTTTTTTAATGGTTTGGGGTAGAAGAGAATCAGTAGGAAGGCTCCCAGTATGAGTAAATATGCAAATATTGAATACTTTGATAGGATTTGCATAGACCGTCCGGTATAGGACCTCTGGAAATATGGAAGTATTACTGGAAAGAACAGTGCCAGGGCTAAAAGATAAAAGATACCACGCAGGATTAGCAAAAGAAATGTCTCTCCCCATTTAAGACCAGCCTTCCACAATATGTAGATCTGGATTGGGGCACCGCCTGCCTGAAAGGGGGTAACTGCAGAGAGAAACGCACCGCAGAATATAACCTGAAGGGCATAGGTAATTGGTATCCAATTGCCTGTAATTGCATAGGCAATCAATCTTATTCTTGTAGCCTCAAGGATTATGTAAAGAGAAAGGAGCCCTAATATAAGGAGAAGATAAATGGGATTCACCTTTAACAATGCCTTTCCTGTTTCTCTTGTTGCTGTAAAAATCAAAAGAGTAGTTATTGTTAATACGGAGAGCGCAATAAAAACCCTTAGACCAATAATTATTGATTTCCTGCGGATTGTTATTTTGGTTTTATTGACTTGAGGGCCCATATCCATAAGAATCTTCATCCCTGTTAAATCCTTTAGTTAGATTATTGGTATTATGCAGTAACATATACAATTAATACCTAAACCCTGTAAGAATGTCAACATTAAAGACAAGGTAGAAGAGAAGCAAGTTAAAGAATGGCAGGAAACTAAAATGAAAAATTTCGCAGGTCAAGCTGTCAAAAATTAAGTGCTATGCCCTGGGTTTCGAGCAATGTGACATCTCCCTTTTTGATATCTTCTTTTAATGTATCCCTGACCTCCCCTTTTGCAGAGAAATAAAGGATTTGCCAGCCTGATTTAGAAATCTTTTTTATTAAGTTCATCTGTATTTTTAGTCTATCGGGATCTGCCTTTACAAATGGATCGTCCATAATGAAAAATCCACTTCTATCCTTCAAAAGTTTTTCTGCAAGGGAGAGTCTAACGGAGAGGTATAATTGATCATACGCCCCTCCGGATAATTTATCTGCATCTAAGGGCACTCCGTCACTCCTTAAGACCTCAACTTTTCCCAATTCCTGATTAAAGAATACACCCTTATAAAGGCCCGCTGTTATTTTTCTAAATAATCTTGAAACATTGCTTGAATCACCAAATAATTCAGAAACCCTTTCTTTTTCTTCCTTTTCTATTACTTCGAATATTCTCAAGGTGTCCAGCACATTAGATTTGGTATTTTCAATTTTTGTCATAAATTCTGTTAACCTTTCTTTAATAGCATTTAGATCACGAGAGGTTTCACAAGGGAGATAATCTCCTTCTAATTGAAGTATTTTATTCGCCTCCCTTTCTATTTCAGCCAGACGGCTCTTGAATTCTTCAGTTTTGTTCCTTAATTCATCTAATTTCTCTTCCAAAATGTCTTTGTCTTCTTTCAGTCTTGAAAAATTTTCTTCATCAAATGCTATTTCTTTAGCCATAGATTTGGATTTTTCTATCCCTTTTAACTTTTTATTAGTTTTGGAAATCATTTCTTCCATTGTTTCACCACTCACTCCCAGGATGTTTTCTAAAATACCCCTCTGTTCATTTATAGAATTTTCATACTGATTTTTCAGGCGTAATTTTTTAGTATAGTCCTGTAAAGAGCCAACCATTGATTTTGTTTTTATTTCATCTATTTTATCCATTGCCTCGTTTATTTTCTTTTCTATACCTGGGATTATTGTATTTTGTATTTCTTTAATTTTAGCCTCTCTAATCTCTTTTTCCCTTTTTAAATCTTGAACAGCCATATCATTTTTTTGATAATCCTCTTCAAATCTCTGGATGTTGGAAAGAATCTCCTTTGGATTTTCTTCAGCCAATTCAAACCTTGAGAGGTTTAGCCTTAATTCTTCAAAGAATCCTGCAAGTTTGGCATCTTCTCTTATCAATGAAAATCTAAGTCCATAAAAAATGATTGTTGAGATAGAGAATAAGCAGCTCAACATTCCAAACAATGTCCTTAGGTTTGGAACGAAGATAGCACCAAGTGAAGAGATGGCAAATAAAACGAAAGACAAGTTTCCTATATATGCATAGTATTTACTGGACACTTTTTTCTGTGCCAGCTCTTTTCTTCTCTCCTCATAATTACTCAGGGCTGGTTTAATATCGGCATCTAATTTTCTTTTTCTTTCCGTGAGGATTAAAAATTCTCTCTCTTCTTTTTTTAATTTTGAAACCACCTCTTTCAATGCCTTTTGAGCATTTTTCAGTTTTTCTATGGCACCCTCTTTTTCTTCACCAAGTCTCTTTATGTCTCTTTCACAATCCCTCCATAATTGTTCGTCTTTTTCATTATAAGCGTCCAATTTTTTAATTTCACTTCTTGCCTTGATCAGGATACTTAGTGCCCTGCTCCCCTTTTCGAATTTCTCCCTCGTTCTGGCATTTTCTAATTCATCTAATTGCAGTGAAAGTTTTTTTATTTTTTCGTTGATATAGACAATTTCTTCTTCCATTTTATCGAATCCTTCATCAACTGCCTTATTTTGTAATTCCTCTATTCTTTTAATTAATTTCTCTGAATACTCCAATCTACTTCTTATTTGCCCGAAATCCTGTTTGTTGGAAAGTTCTGCTCCGCTTTCGGGACGGGTCAATTTACCTATTTCCTGGAGTTTACCTTTTATTTTGGAGATTTGATTGGTTCTCAATCCTGTGAGTTTATCCGTTACACTCGTATAAAACTCTTCTTCAGGGGAAGAAATGGAAAGATCACTATTCCTAATTATAAAGATATTTCGGAATGCGGATGGGGATAAATCTATGAATTTTGTTAGGCTGCCTTTTTCTGGGAGTTTGATTTCTTTTCCTTTTTCATCTTCTACTATTACGTAGCCCTCTGGATTTTCCTCTACCCTGTTTATTTTTTCAAATTCTTTTTCTTTTACATTTTTTCCCAGCAAAAATTTTACAAGTGCATCTATTGTAAGGGTTTTTCCATCCTCGTTTTTTCCAATAAATACATTGAAGTTAGGGGAAAGGTGATAATCATTTTCCTTTAATGGCCCATATCTCTTTATGAAGAATTCCTTTATTCTCATTGCATTGTTTCCATCATCGCTTCGATTGCCAGGTCTCTCATTTCTCTCTTTTTTTCTTCGTTTAAATCAGTTTCTTGAAGCTTCTCCATAAATTTCTTAAATAAATCATCCTCAAGAATTCTCCTTATATCACTGAATTCATATCTTTTTTCAATGCATTTATTCCCTGTGATTCTGTCTATTTCCATTTTTAATTCTTTCTCGCTCATCATTATCACTTCTCCGTTTATAAATCCCTTAACAGTTAATAAAACCATAGCTTCTGGAGGTAGATTGCTGAGGCGAGTCTTAACATTCTCAACAGGATTTTTGTCTTTAATTGGATCAAGTTTAATGACTACCTCCTCGTAGTAAGGGGAGTCAAGGGGATATTCTTGGGGTGGCTTCCCTACCTCAAATAGATTTACCTTTCTCCTGCCAGTCTCCCTTCGGGTGATTGAGATAGGTGAACCAGGATATACAAAATATCCCCCACTCTGTAGCCTCCAGAAATCAAATCGTGAGTGAAAATGGCCAGCGAGCACATAATCGATCTTTAAATCCTTGAAATAGGATAGCTTTACAGGCATATATCTTTCTTCACCCTCATCCCCGAGATCTTTTCTTGAGAAGAAGGCGTCGAGCAATTCACCATGATAGAGCAGGATATTTTTCTTTTTAGGGTCTAAACTTTTTGCCAGTGAATGGAGTCTATTCAGGATTGTTTCCCCTTTAATGGGTTCAAAGGGCATCCCCCATATTTCTACGTCTTTATACTTAAAGGACTTGCTTATCTCGTTTAAAATAACAACATCATCTCCAAAATATATACCTGTTTTATACGAGTTTTTATCATGGTTTCCCGGTATAAAAAGGATTTTGAACCCGTTGTTGGAGAATAGATCCCTTATTTTTATTTTTAGGACTTCTGCATCTATGCCCCTGTCAAAGAGATCCCCACTTATGACAAAGATTTCTACATCTTCTTTTTTGCCTATCTGGATAAGTTTCTGGAGTGTTTTCCATCTATCGTCATCGTACTCTCTCAAATGAATATCTGCTGTATGGAGTATTTTCATTTTCCTACTTATTTTATATCAAGACATACAGTTCTGTCAAGTCACACTGCATTATAAATGCAGGTTCCCCAGGATAATTTAGAAAAATCTATTGACACCTACTTTTATGATGGTATATATTAAATATATGAGAACAAAAACCCGATGGAAAAGAAACTTTTTGGCTGGCATTGCCGCTATTCTCCCCTTAGGTCTTACAATTTTTGTTATCTGGTTCCTGGTGCAAAAACTGGGTGGTTTAATAGGGAGATATCTCATCTATCTTCCCCATTTTGAAATGGTCCCCGAGTTTGTAAAATCTCTTATCGGATTGATCATCCTCGTTATTTTGATTTATCTCATAGGCGTGTTTGCTTCTGGATATATAGGTAGAGTCTTTGTTAAACTCTTCAATAGAGTTATGGAAAGGCTTCCCTTAATAAAAGGGGTATATACAGCTGCAAAAAAACTTACAGACACAATTTTTATTGACAGATCTGCATTCAGCAAGGTAGTCATTATTCATTTTCCCTCTAAAGAGAGCAGAACCATTGCATTTATGACAAATGAAGAAAAGTGGCAAATTGGGGATGAGTATTACTGTAATGTGTTTGTACCTACTGTTCCAAATATAACAACAGGTTTTTATCTTTTATACCCAGTTAAGGATCTTATTGAAACAGATATTCCAGTGGATTGGGGATTTAGAATTGCGGTTTCTGGAGGGATAATCCTCCCTGAAAATAGGAAAATAGATGTTTAATCTGTTTAGAAGAAGAAAGAAGATAAAGGACGAGGGCAGTCTGAGAGAGATTATTGCTCGTGGCGAAGAAGAAGGAATAATTACAGAAGAAGAAGAAGAGCTAATCACAAGCATATTTGAGATCGGAGATACACCAGTAGAAGAGGTGATGGTTCCAAGGGTGGACATAGTAGCAATTGATTCCAATTCATCCATTAATGAGATAGTAAAACTGTTTTGTGAAAAGGGGCATGGAAAACTTCCTGTATTTCATGGTACCATTGATAACATTGTAGGCTTGATTTATGTCAAAGAGCTTTTGAAACTCTGGAATACAGAAGGGAAGATATTAGCCGTTGACGTTATGAAGCTTCCATATTTTATTCCTTACACAAAGAAGGTGCTTGAGACGATCAGAGAATTTCAGAGACTCCATATTTCAGTGGCGATAGTTGTTGATGAATATGGTGGTGTGGGAGGGATGGTTACTATGGAAGATCTGATTGAAGAGATCGTAGGTGAACTGCAGGATGAACTTGATAAGGACAAACTCCCTATAAAGAAAGTAGCAGATAACGCTTATATGATGAGGGGAGTTGCAGAACTCGAATCAATTGAGGATCTTTTTGGTGTTTCATTTGGTGAGGAAGATGTTAGAACCATTGGGGGCCTCATTTTAAAAAAACTTGGTAGGATACCTAAAACAGGTGAAAAGGTTCGAATAGATGGGTTTGAGATAACTATCCTTGAGTCTTCAAGGCAGAGGATACACAGGGTGATTGTGAGGAAAAAATGAGTTTCGTTCATTTACATATTCATTCTCAATATTCATTCCTTGATGGGGCAATAAAGATAGATGACCTTATAAAGAGAGTAAAGGAGCTCGGAATGGACTCTGTTGCTTTGACTGACCACGGGGGGATGTTTGGAGCAATGGAGTTTTATATAAAGGCGATGAAAAATCATATAAAACCAATAATTGGAATGGAGGGATATTTCGTATACGGGGATAGAAGGAAAAAAAATAAAGATGAATCTCCATACCATATCCTGCTTATAGCAAAGAACGAAACGGGTTACAAAAATCTTATGAAGATTTCATCGTACTCATACATAGATGGTTTCTATAAGAAACCGAGGCTTGATACTGAGCTAATTGAGAAATACCATGATGGTCTCATCGTTTCTTCTGCCTGTCTCCAGGGTATTCTTTCAAAGGATATAAAGAATAATAAGATTGAGAAGGCTTATGAGCATGCCAAGTACTTTAAGGACTTAATTGGTGAAGATTTTTATATAGAGATAATGAGGGTTGGCGCCAAAGATGAAAAAAGGGTGAATGAAGAGCTGTTGAATATTTCAAGGAAATATAATATACCCATAATCGCTACAAACGATTGTCATTATTTGCGAAGGGAAGATGCAGAGGCACATGATATTCTTTTAGCCGTTCAGACAAAGAAAGTTACCAGTGATGAAAATAGAATGAGATTCCCCTCCAGTGAATTTTATCTCAAATCACCGGAAGAGATGAAAGAAGTTTTTAGGGATCTCCCTGAAGCCATAGAGAATACAATCAAAATTAGAGACAAAGTGACAACAATTCCCGTAGAGCGTGATAAATACTATATGCCCAAATTTGAAATACCCAAAGAATATTCATCCCCATATGATTATCTGGAAAAACTCACCAGAGATGGGTTAATAGAGAGATTGGGTAAGATCGATAAAAGGACGGAGGAAAGGCTTAATTACGAGCTTTCAGTCATCCAGAAGATGAAATTTTCAGGTTATTTTCTTATCATCAGGGATATTGTCAAATCGGCGAGAGAGAGGGGAATATTAGTTGGCCCTGGGAGGGGATCAGCTGCAAGTAGTATAGTTCTTTACGGCCTGGGAATAACAGATATAAACCCCCTTGATCATAATCTTTTGTTTGAAAGATTCCTTAATCCTGAGAGGATATCTATGCCTGATGTAGATATAGACTTTGAGGATGAAAGGAGAGACGAGGTAATAGATTATATAAGAGAAAAATATGGCAAAAAAAGAGTTGCGCAGATCGTTTCTTTCTCTGTCTTAAAGGCAAAGGCAGTAGTTAGGGACGTGGGCAGGGTGATGGAAATTCCTGCTGGAGATGTTGATAGGATTGCAAAGATGATTGATTCTCCAACACTTGCTGAGGCAATAGAAAATTCAAATGAGTTGAAAAGATTGGTGAATTCGAGAAATGACCTTAAAAAATTAATAGAAATCTCTGAAAAGCTTGAGGGACTTACAAGGCATCATAGCATTCATGCATCTGGTGTTGTTATTACACCGGAAGATATTGAGAATTTGATACCTGTGTGTGCAAGTGCACCAAACAAAAATGGTAAAATAGAGATAAAAACCCAATATGATATGGATATTCTTGAAAAACTCGGTTTCTTGAAGGTGGATATACTTGGTTTAAATACACTCTCAGTAATAAATAATACACTGAAGTTCATAAACGAAGATATTGATATGAGAAAATTAGACAAGAATGATAAATCTGTATATGAGTTACTGAGTAAAGGGGATACTGTTGGTGTTTTCCAACTTGAAGAAGGTGGTGCAAGAAATATACTAAGAAAGTTTAAACCAAAGAATTTTTCAGAAGTTGTGCTCGTTTTGGCCTTAATAAGGCCAGGACCTCTACAGCAGATTGATCTTGCAGAGCTTTTTGCAAGAAAGGAAGGCAAGAAAAAGATTACATATTCACATCCGAAGCTAAAGAGCATCCTTGAAGAAACATATGGATATCCACTTTTTCAGGAGCAGGCAATGAGATTGGCAAAGGATGTTGCAGGCTTCTCCTGGGGAGAAGCAGACAGAATGAGAAAAGCAATGGGGAAGAAAATATATTCTATGATGCATGAATTAAGGGAAAAATTTGTTCAGGGTGCAGAGAACAACGGGATACCAAGTGAAAAGGCAGAAGATTTATTTTCAAGTATAGAAACCTTCGCTTCATATGCATTTAACAAATCCCATAGTACAGTTTATGCAGAGCTTTCTTTCAGAACAGCATATTTGAAGGCACATTATTTAACAGAATTTCTTGCTGCCAATATGACTAGTGAGATGGAGAATACAGATAAGCTTAAGAAGTATATATTGGATGCGAAAAAGCATAATATAGAAGTATTTCCTCCTGATATAAATGAGTCAAGTACTGGATTTATACCAATGAAAAATAAGATAATGTATGGTCTTGCCGCAATAAAAAATGTTGGTGTGAATGCTGTAGGGGATATAGTTGAGGAGAGGAAGAAGGGACCATATAAAGATTTCAACGATTTTCTTGAAAGGACTGAAGAGAAAAAAGTAAATAAAAAGGTCATTGAAAATCTGATAAAGGCGGGCGCTTTTGATAAATTAAATACTAATAGAAGGGAACTCCTCTTACTTCTCCAGAATAGGCAGAGGAAGAGCAGTAGAGAAACCAGGGTGTACCCACTGTTTAGTGAGGAGCAACAACCCGCCAATGGATTTAAAGTTGAAAAGCCCACTGAGGACGAGCTTCGTATATATGAGCAGGAGGCCTTTGGATTCTATTTCAAGAATCATCCCATGGAATCCTATTCTTATTACATAAATTCCTTAATTACCTCTTCATCCCTTTTGGAGGAAATGCCAGAGGAAAAACTAATCTCCTGTGGGGGGACGATTGTGTCAATAAAAAGTAAAAAAGGAAGAAATGGTGGGAGCTATATAGAGATGTATATTGAGGATCTTGAGGGTATCGTTAGGGTTACTGTTTCTGAAAGGGTTGCGGAGAAGTTCGAGGCATTTCTGACACCAGGTACAACGATAGCAATCAAGGGAAAAATTTCGAGGATGGGTAATAAACTTGGTGTAAGGGCAGAAGAGATTGTTCCCTTTGACCAGGTTATAAAGAGGGTAAAGAAGGCATTTGTTATAATTGATCTTGAAGATACCGATGAATCCAAATTAAACGATCTTTTTAACATTATAAAGGGTTACAAGGGGAGAGTACCCCTGTATTTTCTCTTCAGAGAGAAAGAAAATCAACTCAGGATTAGAACTTCTACAAGGGTAAGACCTGAGGTTCCCCTTATAGAATCAATGAAGGAACATCTCGGAGAAGGAAATTTTAGATTGGTGTTTTAAGAAGCCATTCTTTCTTCTTTAGTATTTTTCGTTTATTTCCACATTCACAGCATCCCGAAGGAAGATTATAGAAAGTGACTTTTTCTGTTGATTTTTTAAATGGTAATTGTATTATAGATATATAAACCTTTGTAAATAATAAGGAGGTTATATGATATATTTAATAATTTTTTCGACAATAATAAGTAGCAGTTCTTATGGTCCAATTAGTGGCGTTGACAATCCATTGCCGGTCGTCCCTGGTCATGGAGAAGTTATCTTTAACCTGAGGGTTGAACCGGATAACTGGATAAAAATGAAGTTGGGCGTAGGCCTCTGGGATTTTTTTATGATGTCTATTGCCTATGGTGGAGAAAATATTGTTGGGACAGGGGATATCACCTGGGGGAAAGATTTATGGGTTGATGTCAGGTCATATTTATTTTCGGATTACGAAAATCATATACTGGTTGGATATTCTACAGAACCATTCTCAGGTGCAGTAACTAAAGGTTTATATCTTTGCGCAGGCAGGGAGCAAGGTATAGGGTTTGGAAGGATTTTTGGTAGCGCAGGGATCAATTATAACTTTAATAACAAACAAGCAGACCTTTTTGGAGATGCATACTTGAATCTGGGAGAGTCTCATTATTTTATAATTGAGTATACTGCTGGCCTCGGGTATACAAAGAAGAATATTTTTAATTTTGGATATTTGAATCAGTCTATGTCTCTTGGTATTCAAATAGACCTAAAAGATATTATAAATGGAGATATTGGTAGGGAATTACAGGTTATCTTCAGGGAGAGTTTCTAATGAATACATTGGTACTTGGTCTTCAATGGGGGGATGAGGCAAAGGGTAAGGTAGTAGATTATCTTGCTCAAAATTTTGATATTGTAGTTAGATATCAGGGTGGCCCAAATGCGGGGCATACTGTTTACTTCAATGGAGAGGAGGTTGTTTTTCATCACATCCCTGCAGGTATATTTGGAAACGACACAATAACCGTAATTGGTAATGGCTGTGTTATAGATATTGAACTTTTGCTTGAAGAACTGGAAAAAGTAGAATACCTTGGTATAAATACAACAGGGAGAATATTTATCAGCAGTAGAGCCAATGTAATATTACCATACCACAAAAATGAGGATGTAAGACTCGAAAAGAAAAGGTCAATAGGAACTACCCATATGGGTGTTGGGCCTACATATATGGATAAAATCGGGAGATTTGGTATAAGGATGGGAGATCTTGGGAATTGGGATTATGTCAGGAAAATTGTTGGGCAGAAAACAAAGGATACGAGGACTATAATTACAAAATTAAAGCAGTATTTTGAAAAGATACAATATATGATCGTTGATACTGTGTATCTTCTACGGCATTTTGCAGACACCAATAAGACTATTCTTCTCGAGGGTGCTCAGGGCACGATGCTGGACATTGATTTTGGAACCTATCCCTTTGTAACCTCTTCTAATCCAAGCCTGGGTGGTGCACTTACTGGTACTGGTTTAACTCATAAAGACATAAATAAGGTTATTGGTGTTGCAAAGGCTTATACGACAAGGGTAGGCAATGGGCCTTTTCCTACAGAAATAAAGGAAGTCCTTGCCAAAGAATTAAGAGAAAGGGGTAAAGAGTACGGTGCTACGACGGGCAGAGAGAGAAGAATAGGGTGGCTGGATCTTTTCCAGTTAAAATATTCAGTTATGCTAAATGGAGTAGATGAAATCGTACTTACCAAAGCCGACGTTCTTTCAGGTCTTGATGTAGTAAGGATAGGTGTTGGCTACCTTCTTGATGGTTACCCTCTTGAGACCTATCCAGTAAATGTAGATACATTTGAAAAAGTTGAGGTGGAGTATAAGGAGGTTGAGGGATGGGGAGATCTTGAGGGGGCGGAAACCTGGTTTAGTACCCCCAAACCACTAAAGAAATTCATCAATCTTTTGCAGGATTATTTAGGTGTTAGGGTTTCTTTAATATCAAAGGGAAAGGAGAGAACAGAACTTATATATGTTGACTAAAATATTTGGTTCAAGAAACGAGCGGGTTTTAAAGAAGCTTTGGCCTACAGTAAAAGAAATAAATAGACAATTTGAACAATACAAAGGTCTCTCTGATGAGGAAATCCCAAAACTCACTGATGAGTTTAAGCAAAGATTGAAAGAAGGCGAGCCCCTGGACGATATTATGGTGGAGGCCTTTGCTCTTGTAAAAGAGGTGGAGAGAAGGCTTCTTGGTAAAACATGGATGGTAACAGGATTAGAAAAGGAATGGAATATGGTCCCATATGATGTTCAAATAATGGGTGCAATTGTACTTCATCAGGGAAATATTGCAGAGATGGCTACAGGTGAGGGTAAGACACTTGCTGCAACAATGCCACTTTACTTGAATGCTCTAACGGGTAAAGGGTGTCATCTTATTACAGTCAATGATTATCTTGCCAAGAGGGATAAGGAATGGATGGGTCCTGTTTACGAAACCCTTGGTCTCACCATTGGAGTGATACAGATGGGTATGGAGCCAGAGGAAAGAAGAAAGGAATACATGGCAGACATCACCTATGGTACTAACAACGAATTTGGATTTGATTATTTAAGGGATAATATGGCTGTTATGCCTGAACACAGGGTTCAAAGAGGCCACTACTATGCTATTGTTGATGAAGTTGACTCTGTATTGATTGATGAGGCAAGAACCCCACTTATTATTTCAGGCCCTGTTGATGTTTCTGTGCAACATTACGATAAATTAAGACCTGCTGTAGAGAGGGTTGTGAGGAAACAGACACTTCTTGTTAATAAGATGATTGCCGACGCAGAAAGATTATTGAAGGAAGGAAAAACAGAGGAAGCAGGTTTGAAACTACTTCAGGCAAAAAGAGGGGCTCCTAAGAATAAGAGGCTTATGAAGTTAATGCATGAACCAGGTATTCAGGACCTCATTGAGTCAACGGAGGCAAAATTTCTTAAAGAGAAAAAGATGCATGAGGTTGATGAAGATCTATACTTTGCAATTGATGAAAAGGCAAATACAGTGGATATCTCAGAGATGGGAAGAAATTCTATCGCTCCAAATGATCCTGATTTCTTTGTCTTGCCAGATCTATCAACAGAACTTTCAAGAATTGACAAAAACGAAAAACTCTCCGCCAGGGAAAGATTGGTTGAGAGGGAGTCGATTCAAAGGGAGTATGCAGAAAAATCTGAAAAAGTTCATTCTATTCAGCAGTTATTAAAGGCATATTCCCTTTTTGAGAAAGATGTAGAGTATATCGTCCAAAATAACAAAGTTATTATAGTAGATGAATTTACTGGGCGCTTAATGCCGGGAAGGAGATACTCAGATGGTCTCCATCAAGCCCTTGAAGCGAAAGAAGGTGTACAGGTAGAGAGAGAAACACAGACCCTTGCAACAATAACCCTTCAGAACTATTTTAGAATGTATGAGAAGCTTGCAGGGATGACAGGTACTGCGGCAACGGAGGCATCTGAGTTCTGGGAGATCTATAAAATTGATGTGGTAGTAATCCCCACGAATGCACCTGTAAGAAGGGTTGATTATGATGATTTAATATACAGAACAAAGAGAGAAAAGTACAATGCAGTAGTAAAAGAGGTGGAAAGACTACATAAGGCAGGCATTCCTGTACTTGTGGGTACCGTATCTGTAGATGTTTCTGAAATTCTTTCAAGGATGTTAAAGAGGCAGGGGATACCGCACCAGGTTCTTAATGCGAAGTATCACAAGATGGAGGCGGAGATTATTTCCCATGCAGGAGAAAAGGGTAAAGTTACGATTGCAACAAATATGGCAGGAAGGGGTACAGATATAAAACTTGGGGAAGGTGTTGTTAAATGTCCTCTTTGTTGTCTGAAGAAGGATGAGGCCTTCAGAAGGGCTCAATCCCAGGAAGAGGTTAAGAAGATAGAATGGTTTCTCTCACAATGTAAGGTAGATGATCCAAAGAAATGTGAGGAGAATATGCCTTGTGGCCTTCACATAATAGGTACAGAAAGGCATGAAGCAAGGAGAATTGATAATCAGTTAAGAGGAAGGGCAGGAAGGCAGGGAGACCCAGGTGCATCTCGTTTTTTTGTTTCCCTTGAGGATGATCTTATGAGATTATTTGCAACGGAGCGAATATCACATGCAATGGATAGAATGGGAATAAAAGAAGGGGAACCTATTAAGCACCCTCTTATTTCTAAGGCGATAGAAAATGCCCAAAAGAGAGTTGAAAGGTATAATTTTGATATAAGGAAGAGGCTTCTTGAGTATGACGACGTTATGAATAAACAGAGGGAAGTAATATATTCGTTAAGAAATGAGATACTGGATGGTAAGGATTTAAAGGAAAGGGTAATGGAAATGATGGAAGATGTTTTTTATGATATCTTTGATTCCTATACAGGAGGCAATTACGCAGAATCTTGGGATTGGGAAGGTCTGAGGGCGGATACAATTGAGTATTTCCTTGTTGATTTAAGTATACCTGAAAATGAAAAAAGTGGAATAAAAAAACAGGAATTTGAAGAGAAACTTTTGGATTTAATAAAGAAAAGATATGAAGAAAAAGAGCAAATTGTTTCTTCTGAAAGGATGAGAGAATACGAAAGACTCATAATGCTTCAGGTAATTGATACAAACTGGAGACATCACCTCTATGAACTTGATGCCCTGAAGGAAGGGATATCTTTGAGGAGTTATGCACAAAAAGATCCACTCGTAGAGTATAAAAGAGAAGCATTTGGTATGTTTGAAGAGTTGATGTTCAACATATCAAAGGAAGTAGTAAAATATATGTTTAGATTCAGACCAGAGGCTGTACAACTTCCACAGGAAGTAGCGGGAGTTGCACAGAAGGAAGAGTTTAAGGGGGGAGGCCCTGAAGAAAAAAATCTCCAGGCAAAAGGGAGTAAAAAAACTCTATCCCCCCAGGAGAAGATGCCAACCATTGGGGATGCAGTTCTTGACAGGAAATTTGCTGAGGCTGTAAATAGAATGAAAAAAGAGGGCAAAATAAAAGCGATAAAGGATATTGGTAGAAATGCCCCGTGTCCCTGCGGTAGTGGTAAAAAATTTAAAAAGTGTCATGGGAGAAATTTGTAGATGAAGAGGATCCTCGGTCTAATTTTTTTAATAGATGTTGTTATTTTGGCAGTAGTAGCATATTTAGTCTCCAAGCCTATCCGATTTAAGAAAACCAGGTATTTTGATATAGAATCCTATTATCCTTTATTATCAAAAACTATGTTTACTAATGATGAATGGAAGGGTATTGTGTTTAAGGGAATAAATGCAAAATTTAGGGTGCTTTATATGCGTTCAAATAATCCAGAGGGTTCCTTTTTACATCTTGAAAATTCGGAAAAAATAAAGGGCTTATATAAAGTGTGGAATATAGATCTTCTTGGTGAGAAAGGGATTTATGGAGTGAGTGATTTGGGAAAGGGATATTACATTGTGGTATTATTTCCATTTGAGGGTGCAGTTTACTGGTTTGACCTTTATACTTCCTCTTCAGAGGATAAATATAAGTCTATTATTGATAAATTTCTTATAAATCTAAAGATAGGAAAAAGGAAGGTTGATGCAGAAAAAATGAAGGGCGAACTGGATCAGATAAAAATACCATTTTCGATGATGCAACCGGCATACTTTATTGTACTTCTCCTTGCCGGGATTTTTCTTTTTACCTTTTTCGTAGTCTATTTAATTTTTAATTTGGGTGGGAAAAAGCCACTTTCTATTCCAGCAGAATCAATCAAATTGGAAGAGAATGATTATTGTTCAGTTAAAAAGGGAGCAAGAACAGTAAATATACCTTGTTCTCTTATTTTAACATCCAAAGAACTTATCATCTACTCTTTTAGGAAAAAATACTATGGTGTAGACCTGTCAGAATCCCATATTAGACTGGAGAAGGGTAAGATAATTATTGAAGGAAGAGAAGGTATAAAAATAATCGTTTATTCATCTCATCCAAATGAATGGAGACCGTATTTCCATGAAAGTTTTCCAGGCAGGAATCTATGATTAACCCAATAAAATCTTAAAATAATTTAAATTTTCTCAGGGCTTTTCTATCAGTTTTTCCACTGATTTTCAATCCGGAATGTTGCTCTACCCCCCCAAAAAATTTACTCAAAAGTTTGAGAAAAAATTCTCTAATTGTTGACAAATTGAAAAATGCGAATAAGATTATAGCATTAAATTGAAAAGACAAAGGAGGTAAAATGTTTGAAATACTTGTTGTGAATCCTGGCTCTACCTCTACCAAAATCGGTTGGTTTTCCGATACAAAAAAGATTTTTGTTCAGAATATTCCCCATTCTACAGAGCAAATCTCTCAGTTTCATAGAATAGTTGACCAGAAAGATGTTAGAAAAGACATAATTTTGAAGTTATTAAAAGAAAAAAAATTTGACATAAGTAGACTTTCAGCAGTAGTGGGGAGGGGTGGACTCTTACGTCCCATTGCCAGCGGAACGTACACTGTAAATGAGCAAATGTTGCGGGATTTGGAACAAGGGCTTCAGGGTGAACATGCCTCAAACCTGGGAGGAATTATTGCATATGAGATTGCTCATCCCCTTGGTATTCCATCCTTCATAGTCGATCCTGTGGTTGTGGACGAGATGGATGAGCTTGCAAAACTCTCAGGGTTACCAGTGATCACAAGGCGTAGTATCTTTCATGCCCTAAATCACAAAGCAGTGGGAAGAAAAATAGCGAAAGAATATTTTAATAAAAGTTATGAGGATATGAATTTTATAATAGCCCATTTGGGTGGTGGAGTTTCTGTTGCAGCCCATAGGAGGGGAAAAGTAGTAGACGTAAATAATGCGCTTAATGGGGATGGCCCTTTTGCCCCAGAAAGAGCTGGTGGTTTACCCGTATGGGATACAATAGAACTGACACTCTCAGGTAAATATTCAAAAGACGAGCTGAAAAAGCTGTGTGCTGGTAAGGGTGGTGTTGTTGCTTACCTTGGCACTAGCGATATGAAGGAGGTTGCAAGTAGAATTGATGATGGTGATGGGGAGGCGAAAAAAATAGTTGATGGAATGGTATATCAAATATCCAAGGAAATTGGAGGGTTGGGAGCAGTTCTCGAGGGTAGGGTGGACGCTATTATTCTTACGGGTGGGCTTGCTCATTATAAATACCTTGTTGATGAGATAAAGAGGAAGGTTGAATATATATCAAAGGTAATCGTTTGTCCGGGAGAAGATGAAATGGAAGCCCTTGCATTTGGAGCGTTAAGGGTATTAAAAAATGAAGAAAAACCAAAAGAATATTAGGAGGAAAGAAAATGGAACCAATTAGGACACTAAATCAACTTGTTGAGCATGTTAAAGGCAGAGAGACTATGACACTTTCTGTTGCAAATGGTCAGGATCCTCATACGATAGAGGCAGTTCACAGGGGAGTAAAGGAAGGTCTTGTCCACGCAAAACTTGTCGGTGATAGGGATAAGATAATAGAACTGTCTAAAGAAAAGGGGATTGATTCATCAATATTTGAGATTATTGATATTAAAGAACCAGTAGAAGCAGGAAGGGTTGCCAGAGATCTGGTAAAGAAGGGTGAAGCCGAGGTGCTTATGAAGGGTCTCCTTCCTACAGATGTTTATATGAAACTTATCCTGGATAAGGAGCATGGGCTGCTTCCCCCTGGAAAGATCTTGAGCCATATTGCAATTATGGAAACCTCTGCATATCCAAAATTACTTTTTGTAACAGATGTTGCTGTAATCCCTAAGCCAGATCTTAAACAAAAGATCACAATGTTAAATTATGCAATAGATGTTGCACATAAGTTTGGAATTGATAATCCGAAGGCTGCTATTGTTGCTGCAACAGAAAAGGTTAGTAATAGAATGGAGGCGACAATAGATGCAGCCATCATAGCAAAGATGGCTGATAGAAAACAGTTAAGGGGGGCTATTGTAGACGGTCCACTTGCCCTTGATGTAGCGGTTTCAAAAGAAGCCTGCGAAATAAAGGGATTAAAAAGCCCTGTTGGTGGGGATGCAGATATCCTTGTGTTTCCAAATATTGAGGCGAGTAATGTATTTTTTAAATCTATAACAAAATTTGCGCATGGTCGTCTTGCTGCAATGGTTACAGGAGCAACAGTACCTTGTGTCTTAACTTCAAGGGCTGACAGCGAAGAGTCAAAATTCTATTCAATAGCATTAGCCGCAGTTATGGCAGGTAAGAAATGAAAAGGGTAAGAATAACTGGAATTGGTTCGTATCTTCCTGAAAAGATCTTAACGAACTTTGATCTTGAGAAAATAGTGGATACAAGTGATGAATGGATTAGAACGAGGACAGGAATAGTTGAAAGGCACATAGCTGCCGATAACGAAGCAACAAGCGATATGGTAGCAAAGGCAGCAATAAATGCCTTGGAAATGGCTGAGAAAAGTATTGAAGATATAGATGCCATTATCGTGGCTACCGATACACCAGATAATGCCTATCCATCCACTGCTTGCTGGGTGCAAAAACACTTGAATACAAAGGGACAGGCCGCATTTGATATGGAGGCTGGTTGTTCTGGATGGTTATACGGACTTGTGATTTCGAAGGGCCTTATAGAATCCAAAAATGTAAGAAGGATTCTTCTTTGTGGTGGAGAGACGATGTCGAGGGCAGTAAATTGGGAAGACCGTTCTACCTGTGTCCTCTTTGGTGACGGTGCTGGGTGCGCAGTGTTGGAAGAAAGTGAGGATGATTCAGGAATTCTTTCAACATATTGGGGTGCTGATGGGAATCTTGGGGACTTACTTGTTCAACCTGCAGGAGGGTCAAGAATGCCAGCTTCAAAAGAAACTGTGGAAAAAAAGCTTCATACGGTATTTATGGCAGGTAATGAAGTCTTTAAGAGTGCAGTTCGTTCTATGCAAATGGCAGCCGTAGAGGCATTAAAAAAAGCTGGTATAGAGGGAAAGGATGTTGACATTTTCATTCCTCATCAAGCAAATTTAAGAATAATTGAGGCAACGCGAGAAAGAGCTGGCATTCCAAAAGAAAATACATTTATTACAATTGACCATACTGCAAATGTTTCAGCAGCGACTATTCCTATAGCCCTTGATGAAGCTGTAAGAAATGGTAAGGTTAAAAAGGGAGATATTGTTCTTTTTGATGCATTTGGCGGTGGATTTACCTGGGGTGCCGCGGTACTGAAATGGTAAAAAGGAGGAGTTATGGAAGAAATTAGGTTTCATGGTAGAGGTGGCCAGGGTTCTGTTGTTGCGTCTAAAATTCTTGCTGTGGCTGTTGCCAAAGAAGGGAAGTATGTGCAGGCATTTCCTGAATTTGGAGTTGAGAGAAGAGGGGCACCTGTCGCTGCATTTATAAGGATTAACGATGATCAGATATACGAAAAATCGAAGATATATGAACCTGATCACATCGTTGTTCTTGACCCTACCTTACTGAATGCCGTAAATGTCACAGACGGTTTGAAGGAAGGTGGATGGGTTATAATCAATACAGAGAGGGAACCGAAAAATGTTCCTATTAAGGGTAATTATAGAATAGTAACTATTGACGCAACATCTATTGCTGTGAACCACAGGCTTGGTTCAAAAACAGCCCCAATTGTAAATACCGCTATCTTAGGGGCTGTTGTGAAGGTTCTAAAAGTTTGTTCCCTTAAATCCCTTGAAGAGGCCGTAAGGGAGCAGGCCCCTGTAAAAAAAGAGGAAAATGTAGCTGCTGCAAGAGAGGCCTATGAAAAGACAAAAGGAGGCGATTGATGGAGAAAAAGCAGCCTGATAAGAAGGTAATCTTTAAATCGGTTAAAGAGATGCCAGTAATGCCTGTTTCTCTCTATGATATGTCTTATAATAAGACAGGCACGTGGAGAAATTTGAAGCCAGTGATTAATTATGATAAATGTATATACTGTATGATCTGCTGGAAGTATTGTCCTGAGCCTGCGATTACCCTTGAGCCGATAGTGATAGACGGGAAAGAAAAGCCAAATCCAGTTATAAATTACGATTATTGTAAGGGATGCGGAATATGCTGGAATGAATGTCCTGTAGATGCCATTGATATAGAAGAGGAGGAGAAATGAGACAGGTTTTGATGGGGAATCACGCAGTTTCCTGGGGTGCTACACTTTCAAGGGTTCAGGTAATTGCTGCATACCCAATTACTCCCCAGACACAGGTCGTAGAATTATTATCTGAGATATGTGCAGAAAAAAAACTTGATGCAAAATTTATAAAGGTAGAATCAGAGCATTCTGCAATGGCTGCCTGTATAGGTGCTTCTATGACAGGAGCGAGGGCATTTACAGCAACCTCTGCTCAGGGACTTGCACTGATGCATGAGATGTTACACTGGGCATCAGGTGCAAGGACACCCGTTGTTATGGCTAATATCAATAGGGCAATGACACCTCCCTGGACAATCTGGACAGATCAGAATGATTCTCTCTCTGAGAGGGATACAGGATGGATGCAGGTTTACTGTCAGAATAACCAGGAGGTTCTTGATTCTGTTATTCAGGCATACAAGGTTTCTGAAAGAATTTTGCTTCCAACGATGGTTATACTTGATGCCTTTGTTCTTTCCCATACAATGGAAGTTGTAGATATGCCCGAACAGGAAATGGTAGATACTTACCTTCCACCATTTAAGCCTGAATATAAACTGGATCCTGAAGATCCTCATGCCTTTGGTGGGCTTACAGGACCAGATGGTTATTTTGAACTGAGGTATATAATGCAGGACGCAATGGAACAGGCAAAATCTGAGTGGGAAAAAACTGGTAAAGAATTTGGAGAGATGTTTGGAAGAGAATATGGGCTGGTTGAAACATATAAGGCTGACGATGCAGATTTTCTTATTATCTCCAGCGCAACGATAGCCAGTACTGCAAGGGTTGCCGTTGACAGGTTAAGGGAGAGAGGGATGAAAATAGGTATCTTAAGGATCAGGGTTTTTAGACCTTTCCCCGTAGAAAGGGTAAGAGAAATAGTAAGCTCTGTTAAAAAGGCTATGGTAATTGATAGGAATATATCCTTCGGGGCAAGTGGGATTTTTTATCAGGAAGTAAAGGCTGCGATGTATAATGTCTCAAATAGGCCTCCGATATTTGGTATAGTTACTGGCCTTGGTGGGAGAGATGTTGGTGTCAGAGACATTATTCAGATGGTAGAAGATGTTGATAAAATGGATAGTCCCCGTTCCGATATAATATTTAAGGGGGTGAGAATATGATAAGAACAACGATACCACAGGAAGAAGTATTGCAATCTGGTCACCTTGCCTGTCCTGGATGTGGTGCCTCTATTGCAATGAGATACGCGTTAAAGGCATTGGGAAGGAATACGAGCCTTGATATTCCAGCCTGCTGCTGGTCGGTGATCGATGGACCCTTTCCACATTCTGCAGTAGGTGTTCCTCTTTATCACACTGCATTTGAGACTGCAGCATCTGTAGCATCCGGTGTAAGGGCAGGATATGATATTTTGGGAAAGAAAGATGTGAATGTAGTGGCTTGGGCAGGTGATGGGGGAACATACGATATAGGTATACAGGCATTGTCTGGTGCCGCTGAAAGAAACGATGATATACTATACGTTTGCTACGACAATGAAGCATATATGAATACAGGGATTCAGAGAAGTTCTGCAACGCCCTGGGGCGCATGGACAACAACAACCCCTGTTAAGCACCCCAAGGATAGGCCCAAAAAGGACCTCGTTGCCATTTTTGCTGCACATAGAATCCCCTATATTGCCACTGTAACCGTTGCATATCCAGAAGACTTTGTGAAAAAATTTCAGAAGGCAAAGGACATAAAGGGAACGAAATTTATATTAATCCTTTCTCCCTGCCCACCGGGTTGGAAAACAAGGCCAGAGGATACTATAAAACTTTCGAGGCTTGCTGTTCAAACAAGGATTTTTCCTCTTCTTGAAATAGAGAAGGGAATTGATTGGAAGCTCACAATGAAGGTAAAAAAACCTGTTCCTGTTATTGAATACCTGAAATTACAGGGTAGATTTAGACATCTTACAGAAGAAGATGTTAAATATGTTCAGAAGAGTGTGGATTGGGAATGGGAGTTATTGATGAAAAAGATCGAGAATAAATAAAAATTTTTTGGATTTTTTAAGGGGGGCTTCGCCCCCCCTTTTTGTTAGGGACTTTCATTTGCTTGAATTTTTTTATAAAGGCTGAAATTATGGAGAACTTCCTTTAATTGTTTTTCTGGACTATTTGATTTGACAAGGTAGCAGCGGGTAACATTTTTATATTTCAATATTTTTTTGTCTTTGGTTAAGATAATCCGTTTTTCAACTAAAGAGGTATTAACAATTTCCCTTTCAGAATGTTTATGGATAATGTTGAAGCCAAGCCTGGAGAGTTGTCTTTCCAATCCTACAAGATGCATATCCACGATGAATTTTGATTTACGCAATGGTCTATTTTTTAAATGTGTAACATCTGATATGTCCAGTGTTTCAAAAACGGGATATACCGAAATCCTGTCTTTATTCTTAAGATGATAGGAAAAATCAACAGATTTTCCATTTACAAGAATGAGATCTACCATTGAGCAGGGAACACCAAGGGATGATATGGCATCCTTTATTTTGATACTCCCATTGAAAGAGTAGGAGAAGGAGATTTTTTTCTTCTCTATGGGCAGAAAATCATTTAGTTCTTCATAGAAACGAAATATTGCTTCTTTTATTTCCATCCTTAACTTATTATACGTATATTCTTTTGAAAGTCAAAAAATGAAATGATGCAGCGATGCTAACAGCTGCCTTTGTGTCGTCTCCCTTAGTTTCCGCCATTGTTTACTCCAGTGATTCGGACAGAATGGAAAAAAGTAATAAAAATACATTAAACCTTAACATTCACCCATCCAGTAAATTGTCAAGCTTTTCAGAGAAAGACATTTTAAAGTCTGGGATAGAGAACACACTTTCTTTTTAATAGTGGTTTTCAGTATGTTCCAAATGCCCTGTCGCCACAATCTCCCAGGCCAGGGACAATATAGCCTTTTTTATTCAGACCCTTGTATGCTCCCTCTCTGTCGAGGGATAATGTGTATATGGATACGTCAGGGAAAAATTTATCAATACTCTCAACTCCGAATGGTGCCGATATTATTGAATTTACAATAATTTTTTTGGGTTTTCCCTTAGATTTTACCCTTTTTAGAACCTCAATCATTGTTGCACCTGTTGCTAGCATAGGGTCATAAATAATAGTATAAGAATCCTTTGGATTTGGAACCTTAAAAGAAGAGATTTCAATTTCAAAATCAAGACCATCTACGTTTTCGTCCATCCTTCGAGCATCTACAACACCAATATCCCGTTTTATTTCCAGCTGGTCAAGCAATACGCCGCCCCCCTCTGCAAATGGTAGACCTGCACGCATAATTACTATCTGGAGTATCCTCTGGTTGAAAAAGAAGCCCTTTGTACTTTTTATCGGTGTTTCAATTGTTTTTTCTTCGAGATTAAGTTCACTCCCGAGGATTTCATATGTAGAAATGTAACCTGCAAGCCTGACGTATTCCCTGAAGCGTGAAGGGGGTGTGTTTTTATCTCTCAAAACGCTAAGGGAGTTTTTCAAGACGTTACTATCAAGAATACTTATCATTTTTTCCTCCTAATCAAATATTTTACCTGGATTTAAAATATTATTGGGGTCAATTACCTTCTTTATCCTTTTCATCAGTTCTATTTGATACGAGGATACAGAAAAATGAAGATATTTTTTCTTCGTAAAGCCTATTCCGTGTTCTCCACTAATCTTCCCGTTGTATCTATTCACACCCCTAAATAATTGCTCCAGCATTTCTTCTCTGTATTCTTCGAAGTTGGGACCCTTCAATATATCTATATGGATATTACCATCACCTATATGACCGAATGTGTATATTTCTGTTGAGAATTTTTTCCCAAGATCTTTTACAAATGTAATAAATTTGGGGATTTCAGAGCGTGGTACAACAACATCCTCAGGAAGAATCTCTCCTTTCTTTTCGAGGGCTTCTGCTATAGATCTGCGGTATTCCCATAGCTTTTCTCTTTGGGGTCTTTCTTCTGCAACAAAGACGTCTTTTGCCCCCATATTAATTAATTCATTTCCAAGGTGTTCATACTCGGATTCGAGCCTTGATTTATCATTTCCTTCAAGTTCAATAAGGAGAAATGCCTCAGAACCTTCGTATGGAATTTCCATATTTAAATTTTCTTTCATAGTAATTGAACAATCTCGATCAATAAATTCCATTGTTACTGGAAGAAAACCCTTACTCAGGATAGTATTTACACTCTCTGTTGCAGTTTCTAATATATCAAATGGGACAAGAAGTGTAATGAAAAATTTTTTTCTCGGAAGAAGCCTCAATACAATTTCAGTAATAATCCCAAGCGTGCCTTCAGACCCTATTAATAGCTGCATAAGATTATAGCCTGTGACATTTTTTAATACCTTGCCACCTAATCTTTCTATATTTCCTTCAGGGAATACAACCTCAAGTTCCATTATGTAGTTTCTTGTAACTCCGTACTTCAGGCATCTGGGTCCTCCTGCATTTGTTACTACATTGCCACCTATAGAGCAGGAATCAATGCTTGCAGGGTCAGGTGGATAAAAAAGGTTATAAGGCTCAAGATACCTATTTATTTCACCTGTTATTACGCCTGGTTCTACCGTAAGTAGAAGGTTTTCTTTATCCAGTTCTTTTATTTTATTCATTTTTTCGAGTGAAAGAACGATGCCACCTGTTACAGGAAGTGAACCACCGCATCTGCTTGTTCCAGCTCCTCTTGGGACAATAGAAACTTTGAGTTCATTCGCCACTTTTAAGATGAGGGAGATTTGAGCTGCAGAATTTGGTTTTATAACGACATCAGGGATGAATACATAATTGCCAGGTGTTTCATTTCTGCTGTACTGTTCTAATTGATCAGAACCAGAAAGTATATTCCCTTTTCCTACAATATCGGCAAGTTTTTTTATGAGTATTTCTTTCATCATCCAATGATATTTACTTTATAATCAATGTCAACAAAAAAGAAATATTAGGGATAAGTATCAAAAAAGGCTTGACAACTGAAGAAAAGAATAATAATATAATCGCAAATAAGCAGGATGGATTGTCCCCAAAGGCAAAAAACCTCAAATTTTAAGGAGAGAAGAATGTTCAATATTAAATTTATCAGAGATAATGCTGAAATTGTAAAGGATGCATTGAGGAAAAAAGGTGTTAAGATAAATATAGATGATGTCTTGAAAAAAGATGAGAAGAGAAGGGAACTTATAAAGAGAGTTGAAGATCTAAGACATAAGAAGAATGTTAAGGGAAAAGAGATATCTATGTTAAAAAAGGAAGGCAGTAATGCTGATACTATAATTTCCGAGATGCAGAGAATTAATAAAGAAATGGCAGATGATGAACTGGAGCTTGAAGCAATAGAGAAAGAATTAAAAGAAATACTAAAATGGATACCTAATATACCCCACTCCTCTGTTCCCAATAAGCAAAAGATAATACGAGAGGGGGGCAACATTCCAAAATTTGATTTTGAACCAAAGGATCATCTATTTCTCTCTGAAGTGCACAAAATACTTGATATGAAGACAGGTGCAAAAATTGCAGGCACACATTTTCCTTTATATAGGGATAAAGGTGCGAGGCTTGAAAGGGCATTAATAAATTTTATGCTTGACCTACATACTTCAAAACATAACTATGTAGAAATATTTCCTCCATTTCTTGCAAAGGAAGAGAGTATGTTTGGCACGGGGCAACTCCCTAAAATGAAAGAAGATATGTATTTAGTTGAAAAAGATAATTTATATTTGAATCCAACAGCGGAAGTTCCACTTACTAATATTCATAACAATGATGTACTTAAGAGGGATGAATTACCTGTGAAATATACTGCTTATACAGCCTGTTTCAGAAGAGAAGCGGGCTCCTATGGAAGGGACACAAAAGGCTTAATGAGGGTTCACCAGTTTAACAAAGTTGAGTTAGTAAAATTTGCACTGCCAGAGAAATCATATAACGAACTTGAGTTACTTTTAGAAGATGCTGAAGACGTATTAAAACTTCTTAATTTGCCATACAGAATTGTGCTTCTAAGCTATGATGATATTTCTTTCGCATCTGCTAAAACCTATGACATTGAAGTTTGGGCGCCAGGCTTAAAAAGATGGTTAGAGGTATCTTCAGTTAGTAACTTTGAGGATTTCCAGGCCAGAAGAGCAAACATAAAATACAGAGATGGCAATAAACTTGAATTCGTTCATACCCTCAATGGCTCTGGAATTGCGACTCCCAGGACTTTTGTTGGTATCATTGAGAATTTCCAAAAGAAGGATGGAAGTATAAGGATACCTGAGGTCCTATGGGATTATACAAAATTTAGGGAGATACCTTGAGATATATTATCAACAATTTGTTTGGTAGGATATTGAAGATATGTGGAAAGAAAGGGATATAGCTTTTCTAATCCTTGATATTGCATTCACTGTCCTGGGTGTTAAAGTTGCATATATTTTTCTCAATTTTTTTAAGTTTATAGATGGTTATCCTTATTTCAAATATAATATCTTTGTAATTCCAATCTTAACAATTGCTATTTTTTCATATACGGATATGTATAACTTCTCTTCCTATCTTGATAGAATGGTTTATATCTTCAGAACCACAAAATCCATTGTTTATACTTTTGTGGCTTATCTTGTTGTTACACTTGTTTTTGAGATAGGGATGTTCCATTACAGGTATTTACTATTTTCTCTTCTTTTATTTTTAACCCTTCTTGTATATATTGAGAGAACATTTCTCTTTACAGGGATTCTTTTTCTCCTGCCAAAGAAGAAAGTAATTATTATAAAAAAGGGGAGGTCCGACCTTGGGGTTAAGGACTATTTTACATCGCACAAATTTGCAGGCATCAGTGTAATAGATGTTCTGGATGATGTGAAAGAAGCGGAGAAATATTATGGGCAGAATGTGATTTTTGTGCTAGTAGGCGGATTCCAGAAATTCCAGGAACTTTTTTCAGAATTAAAAGTCTATTTTGATAAAAAGGAGAAGGTTATTCTGTATACGCCATTATTGAAGAAAATTAGAGAAATAGATTATTGGTTTTATTTGAAAAAAATTCCTTTTGTTCCATTCAGATGGTCTGGTGAAGGTAAGATGTACCTTTTCTTAAAGAGAGTAGTTGATGTAGTATTTTCGGTCATATCAATAATTATGTTGTCCCCCCTTTTTTTAATAATAGCCTTCTTGATAAAAGTCAGCTCTCAGGGTCCAATAGTTTTCAAACAGGGAAGATTAACGAAGAATTTTAATGGATTCGTTATGTATAAATTCCGTTCGATGTATTATAATATCGATGATTCTTCACATAAGGAATATATAAAAAAACTTATAAAAGGTGAAAACAGGAAGAGTAAGATATACAAGATGACCAGGGATAATAGAATCACACCTATTGGGTATATTTTAAGGAAAACGAGCCTTGACGAACTTCCACAATTTTTTAATGTGTTAAAGGGAGATCTATCCCTTGTTGGTCCCAGGCCCCCTTTGAAGTATGAGATTGAGGAGTATAAAAGCTGGCATAAGTTAAGATTGAAAGTCAAACAAGGATTAACTGGTTTTTGGCAGGTATTTGGCAGATCTCTCCTTCCCTTTGATGAGTCTGTTTTTCTTGATATTTATTATTCATTCAATAGATCTATCTGGATGGATTTGCATATAATACTGCAGACCATACCTAACATTGTTTTCGGAAAAGGAGCTTACTAATCAAGGAGGATATATGGGTTACATTCTAATCAGGGGTAAAAAAAGGGAAATAGAAAATATGGAGCCAACTTCTATTCTTATCCCAGAATATAATATTATAATAAAAGATACTGTATTCGGGAATGGTGTAGTTATCTGGAGCAATGTTAACATTTATGGTGCAGAGATTGGTTCAGAGAGTAAAATTGGTGCCTTTGTCGAGATAAGAAAAGGGGTTAAAATTGGTAATAAGGTAAAGATAGAACCACTTGCTTTTTTACCTGAGGGTGTTATAGTAGAAGACTGTGTATTTGTTGGCCCAAATGTAGTCTTTACAAATGATATTAAACCGGCTTCATGCGATGAAAAGGGCGCAATTATAGAGGAGTATAAAATTGTGCCTACGCTGGTTAGAGAAAGGGCATCGATAGGTGCAAGTAGTGTGATAGTATGTGGTGTAACTATTGGGAGAAATGCAATGATTGGGGCAGGTTCAGTTATTGTTAAAGATGTTCCAGATAATGCGGTTGTATATGGCGAAAAAGCAAAAATCAGGAGTTATAGATGAAAAACATTCCTTTGGTTGACCTTAAGGCACAGTTTAAAAAGATTGAAAAAGATGTTCAGAATTCGTGGAAAGAAATACTGGATTCAATGTATCTATATCTTGGCCCAAATGTCCAAAAGTTTGAAGGAGAATTTTCCAAATATCTGGGTGCCAAATATGCCATAGGCGTTGGCAGCGGCACCGATGCAATCCATTTTGCTATAAGGGCTGCAGGTATCAAGCAGGGAGAAAAAATAATAACTGTTTCCCATACTTTTTTTGCAACTATTGAGGCAATCCTACATGCAGGTTGTGAACCAATTCTCGTGGATATTGATGAAAAAACTTATAATATAAACCCAGCAAGTGTAGAGGAGTTTATAGATAAAAGTTGTGAATTTGATGGTGAGAGTCTAATTGATAAAAGGGACAGGAAAAGGGTAGCAGCAATACTCCCCGTTCATCTTTATGGGCAACCTGCAGATATGGATTCAATATTAAAGTTAGGTGATATGTATAATCTAAAGGTGATTGAAGATGCATCCCAGGCACATGGTGCAGAATATAAAGGTAAGAAAGCTGGTTCATTAGGGGATATTGCTGGATTCAGCTTTTACTTTTCGAAGAATCTTGGAGCTGTTGGAGAGGCAGGTGGTGTTACTACCAATAATGAAGAATATGCAGATATCGTGAGAAAACTCAGAGAGCATGGACAGATTGATAAGTATCATTATACGATGTTTGGTTTTAATTCAAGATTGGATGAGATTCAAGCAGCAGTGCTAAGAGCAAAGTTAAAATTCCTTGACGAATGGAATGAGAAGCGAAGAAAAATTGCGTTTTTATATAATGATTTGCTGAAGGATACTCCTATCATCGTTCCGTTTGAGATGGAGAGTGTTAAGCATGTTTATCATCTTTATGTTGTAAGATCAAAGAAGAGAAACGACCTATTTGATTATCTCAGAAAAAACGGGATAGGGGTGGGAATTCATTACCCTGTCCCCTGTCACCTTCAGACTCCTTTAAATGGCATCAAGGGTTCTCTTCCTACTACTGAGATGGTAGCAGAGGAGGTGATATCATTGCCAATGCATCCATTTTTAACTCAAGAAGAGATACGTTATATAGTGGATAAAATAAAAGAATTCTTTTCTACGGAGGGGATATGAAACTTGGAGTCATTGGATTGGGATATTGGGGGCCAAACTTATTGAGAAATCTTCTCAGTATCCCCAAAACAGATGTAATAGGCTGCGACAGTAATGTTAAGAGACTGAATTTAATAAAGGGAAAATTCCCCAATGCTAAATACACAAAAGATTATAGGGATTTATTAAATAAAGATAAGGTTGATGGGGTGCTTATTTCTACGCCACTAAAGTCTCATTATAAACTGGCAAAAATCTTTTTAGAGAATGGCATCGATGTATTTGTAGAAAAGCCAATGACTGCCTCTGTGAAAGAGGCAGAAGAGCTCATAAGCCTCTCAGAAGAGGGGAAGAGAATTTTGATGGTCGGGCATACCTTTGTGTTTAATCCAGCCGTCATAAAAATAAAAGATATAATTGACAGTGGGGAGATTGGAGAGGTATACTACATAACATCCACGAGGGTTAACCTGGGCATACATAGAAGGGATGCAAATGTCATCTGGGATCTTGCACCACATGATTTTTCAGTAATATTTTCCTGGATTGATTCAAAACCAAAGTATGTTTCAGCAGTTGGAAAGGATGCTGTACTTAACGGGATTCCTGATGTTGCATTTATTCACACGATATTTGAGGATGGAGTGATTTCTGATATCCAGGTTAGTTGGCTTGCACCATCAAAGATAAGAAGGACTATAATAGTCGGCTCTAAGAAAATGATTGTCTATAATGACATTGATCCCAGAGAGAAGGTCAAGGTTTATGATTCAGGGGTTGATTTAAAGGAACCGTATGATTATGGTGAGTTTCTTCTGACTTACAGGGTTGGTGATATCCGTTCTCCCAAGATTGATAATAGGGAACCATTAAAAATAGAAATAGAACATTTTTTGGAGTGCATTAAAACGAGAAGCAAACCAGCCTCAGATGGATATGCAGGTTTAAAGGTAGTTAAAACGCTTGAGATGGCAGATAAATCCCTAGTAGAAAATGGTAAGGTCTTATTTTTTAAGAAGGGTGTTTAAAGATGCTATTGCTACACCCATCTCGTAGGCAATTAATGCAAGGTCTTTTATCGTGTCCATCAATGACCTGGGGGCACTTGTTTTTCTAGGAACGATTACCGTATCCCCTCTTTTTAATTTTCGAGGCCTTTTTACCGAAATTCCTGATGCCCTTCTAACATATATCGCTTTTCTATTTGCATCTGGCATCAATCCTCCGGCAAGATCAATGTAATCTCTTACCTTTAGTTTCTCGTTGAAGATAAAACCAGCCGGATTGTATACTGCCCCAATAACCTGAACAGTAGAAGGTATTTTAGGAATGTATAAAGAATCCCCATCTTCAAGCGTAATATTCAGGTTTTTTAATTGTCTAAATGGAATAGCCACCCTACCTGTTACGTTTTCTGTACTTAATGATTGAATTAATTGTAATTGTTGGTTTAAAATGCTCTGTTTTGATTGTAATTCGGCAGCGGTACCCCGTTCTGAGAGCAGTATTGACTGCTGATTTAATACGCTTTTTCTTGCATTGGTGAGGAGATCCTGCATTGCTTCACCCTGTAATTCCTTTACAGTCTTCCTCGTAAGAACAATACCTTCAATATATGCATCTTCGAGTAATCCTCCAGCCCTCTCAATTAAAGACTTCAGGGTTTCGTTCGTACGCAAAATGTATTGTCCAGGAAACTTGATCTCTCCTGTGATAACAACATTTCTTGGGAACAGTGCTTCCCCTTTTATTATAAGGTTATCTCTGAATTTTAAAGGGATCTTCAGATTTTGATCTTTTGTGAGATCAACTTTTTTAATAACAAACTTTTCTCCCTTTTTTCTAATCAATTCGCAATTCTGAAGGTTGGCGCCTGCTTGAGGGACTGCCGTAAAGAGAAGGTCACCCAGGGTAAGTCCAGGGGTAAGTGTATATGTGCCAGGGTTATTTACTGCGCCATAGATATTTACAAATTCTCTTGATTTTACAATGTCTTTAGGAAATAAAACAATGCTATCCCATTCGGCAAGTTTAAATGTATCAAGGGTTGAATCGCTCAGTATTTTCTGCAGAGGGAATCCTATTATTTTTCTTGTAGAGTCTGTGAGATATCTTAAAATTTCACCTCTTTCCATATATGTTCCCCTCTTTATACCTGCCTTTTTTAAAAGAGAAAATAAGTGCACATTCTTATCAAGTTTATATTCCCCAGGATACATTACATTGCCCGAAACGGAAACGTATCCCTTTCTTATTTTGTTAACAGGGTATATCATAATGAGATCACCATCCTGGATTCTTATCAAATTCTCTTGTTTCACAAAATCCTCATAAGAAGTAAAATTTTCATCATAGACAACCTTCGTTTTGTGCCCCTTTACCCTTTCAATTTCAATCCTTTTTGTATATGCGGTTGGCAACACTCCGCCAGACATCTTGAGGAGTAATTTCATATTATCGTTTGGTTTTAGTTCATATATCCCAGGCCTTTTAACAGCCCCACCGATAGCAGCAGTTTTCCCGATAGGTGGTACGAAAATAATATCACCGTCATTAAACTGAATAGGTGGAAGCGATTTACCGCTTACCATTAGTTGGTAGAGGTCGATTATCCGGGTTTTTTTTGAGCGCGATATTATTTTTATATTTCTTAGAGACCCGTTTTTGTTAGGTCCTCCCCCCTGGAATAAGGCATAAAGGATAGAACTATTTGGAGAGATAGTATAATTGCCTGGTAGATAGAACTCTCCAACAAGATGGATGGTTATCATTCTTAGTCTTCCGAGAGAGACACCTACATAAATATTAGCAAATTTTGTTTTGAGCTTATTGATTATAGTCTTTCTTGCCTCTTTAAAGGTCTTTCCTCCCACCAAAATATTACCATATCCACTTACAAAAATATTTCCACTGTTGTCCACAATAGGATTTAGGTTATTTTCCATATTACCCCAGATATTTATATCGACTTCATCTCCAGGGCCCAGAATATAGTTGTCGGTAGGCGCAACAGTAGGAATAGAAATAGTTCTGGGGAATAAAATATTAAATAAGTTATAACCAAATTGCTTTAATCCGATGTTTAGTGTTTCAACCCTTGTCTTAAAAATTATTCCTTTGATAGTGTCTGCTTTTAAACCGGCAAGTTCAAGGGTTTTTAAATACTCTGAAGGTTTTTCTTTTTTACCTACATATTTTCTTATATTTGCTAATGAATCAATAAATAAAGATTCCATCTTTATCCCTTTGATTGCAAGACCGTAATTGTTATACATCTTTTCAATCTCAGAAGGCTGTGTTTGCATCTTCAATATAAGACTTTCCGGAAAAGTTCTATATGTTTGTTGTTTTTGAGAGATGGCTGGAATAGATTTCTGTGAGACAGCCTTTAATATATTTTGAGGGATCTGAGACATTAAAAGCACAATTAAAATTGTCATTCATTTACCTCCTTTTTTCGATTATAGTTCTAATAGTCCAATTGTCAATATAATTAGTGTATTCTATAATTTCTTAAATAAAAAATTGCCTTGCTTCCTTCAAAGTTGACAGATATTCTGTATGGCATTTTATCTATCAAAGAAAGACAGATTTTCTTTATAGAAGTTGTGTCACGGGGCATTAAATAATAATCTGTTTTTGTTCTTTTTAATATACTAAATTCATCTTCCGGATGGAAAAAAATTGCAGAAATATTAAAGGGATTATCCATTGTAAGGGTTTCTCCATCAGATGTATAAATTTCCAACATTTTATTTCCAATTATTAATTGAGAATCTGGCTTAAATACATATATCTTGAAACCATCTTTTTTGAGAAAAATTTTTCCCTCAAAAAACTGAGATTCCTTATCGTATAGCAATGTTTCTACAAATGTGGCTTCTATTATTTTTGTGTTTGTCGGAATATTAAAAATAGAATTATTGGTATTGAGTAGGAAGAGTATTATCATTCTTTTATCAGAACGTCCCTTGATTTTGAACCCTTAAATGGACCAACAATGCCGGCCTTTTCCAACTGGTCAATCAACCTTCCAGCTCGAGCAAAACCTATCTTCAATTTTCTCTGAAGGAGAGAGGCGGAGGCAGTCCCGTGTCTTATTACAATCCGTTTTGCCTCTTCAAATAGCTCGTCCCATTCCCCTTCTAAATATCCCTCTTCTGTTGTTACGGGCAAAGGCATATCAAATTCTAATAGAGGAGGGTAGTATTCAAGTTCTTCAACGAATCTTTTGAATTCATTTGCAGAGACACCAATCTCTCTCTCCAAAAACCTTGCAAAATTTTCAAGTCTTTCTTCCCCAGCCGGGACTAACGGATTTGCTATTGCGTCAAGTACATCTTCTTCTATTATGAGTTTAGCAATTTCGTCGCTTCTTTTAAAATTGTGTTTCATTAACCCTTCTATATATTTTCCACCTATAAGGTATACAATTTTTTTGGTTTCTTCAGTCGATATATATGGTCCATGAAGTCTTATCGGGCTTCCACTCTTTGGAGGAATAAAGAGCATGTCTCCTCTACCAAGGAGTTTTTCTGCACCAGTATTATCCATAATCGTTTTTGCATCATTCCTTGAGGCAACCTGAAAGGATATTCTCGATGGGAAATTTGCCTTAATAAGGCCCGTTATTACATCTACAGAGGGCCTCTGGGTTGCAAGGACAAGATGAATACCCACTGCCCTTGCCATCTGTGCAAGTCTTATCAATGCCGATTCAACCTCTCTACCCTTTGATAACAAAAGATCCGCCAGTTCATCTATAACAAAAATTATGTAGGCCATTTTCTCTTTTTGTTTTTCATTATAACCTTTTATATCCCTTACCCCAATCTTTGCAAACTCCTTATACCTTTCCTCCATACAGTGGAGTGCCTGTTTTAGTGCCCTCATAGCTGTATCCGCCTCTGTTATAACGCTTCCAAGAAGATGAGGTATGCCATTATATATGGAAAGTTCTATCCTCTTAGGGTCAATCATTATAAACCTTACCCTTTCGGGACCAGCTTTATAGAGTATGCTTGCTATCATTGCGTTTAGAAACACACTCTTTCCTGAGCCTGTTGCCCCGGCTACAAGCAGATGGGGCATATCCCAGATATCTGCAAAATAGGGCTCCCCGGTGATATCCTTACCGACAGGAATAAATAAAGGGGAGTTATTGGAAAGAAATGTTTCAGTTGTCAATAATTCTTTAAGGAATACGATTTCTCTATTTCTGTTCGGTATTTCAATTCCCACAACCTCTTTTCCTGGAATAGGAGCAAGTATCCTTATCTTCTCTGCTCTCAATGCCATTGCAAGGTCATCTGCGAGTGCTTCTATTTTAGATATTTTGATGCCAGGAGAGGGTTTGTATTCAAACCTCGTTATGACTGGCCCAACGATCGTATTTACGACCCTGCCATTTACGCCAAAATCCTTCAGTTTTTCCTCAACACGGAAGGAAAGTTCCTTTAAGTATCTTCTGCCTTCCTTGCCTTCCTGGATAGGCTCTGTAAGTATTTTAAGGAATTTGTCACTATAATTATTTATACTTGAAATGGGATGAGAAAATTGTCGTTTTTGCAAGCCTTGTGATACTTTATTTTTTGTTGGTACATTTCTTGTGCCTAACGTTGCGAGTGGTATTCGTTCCTGTTTTTTTAATTTTTTTCTGGAAGGGATGTGCATAATGGTAATATGGAATACAAGATGGCTGAAAGAATAAATCAGAATAAAAAAGAGAAAGGCGATTAGAATGATGGAACCATAAATACCTATTTTTGATACAAGGAAACTCCCAGCAATTTTTCCAAGATAACCTTTTTTCATATACCCTACTGGGAGAAGAGATATAGATAGAAGTAGAACAATGAATAAACCAACGGTAAATGCCCCATATTTATAGAAAAATTTTTTTACATCGTTTTTGAATAATGAGATGGATGCAAGTAGAAGCAGAAATGGAAGAATAAAGGTAGACAAGCCAAAGCTATGAAATAGCAGCTTCGAAAGGTAATATCCCGTGAGTCCAAAGATGTTTTTTGTTGGTATCGGATGAATAAAAAAAGAGATAAGGCTTAAGAAAATAATGACGAAAAGAAATAACAGGAGGAAACCGTTAATTCTTCTCTTCTTCTCATCTCCCATATCCTTTAAGGAAAAATAGATGCCCATTATTAATAAATACAAAAATACAAGTAGTATGAACGCGTAAAAAATTCTCATAATCTTATATTATTCTTAATCTGGTTAAAGTCAAGCGGGTATAAAGATAGAGAAAAAATAATGAAGGTTACCATTTTTTGATCTGGATATTTGCATTTTTTTAATTTTGCTTTAAACTTAGAGGAGAAAAGGAGACATATATGATTGTTTCAAAAGTAACAACTAAATATACAGAAAGAATCGATGAAAAATTGGATTCGATAGTAGGCGAATTCAAAAAGTATACCAAGATATATAAACTTTATCTATCTGAGAAAGATGAACTTTTAAAAATTAAGGGATTTGATGCCGAAGGTGAAGAGACCTTTCAGAAGGGATTATCGGTTTTGAGCAGGATGGGAGGGAGTGAGGCAAAAGAGGAAGTCTATATATATAGAGACATATCTAAGGGGGATATTTTTTCAGAAGAGACACTTGCCCACTACCTTTTTTTTGACAATGAGGGAAGTATACTCCATAAATCCCTGTTAAATGGAAGATATTTAGAGGAATGGATTAGAAAATTCGATAAAATGGGATGGGTAGTAGAGGATAAACATACGTTTATTCCATTTAATGCCTTTGTAACAATAAATTATTCTTTTGATGGGGAAGGCAATTTACTTGAGAGTGCTATTTTTGATCTTGATGGCACTGAAGAAAGAAAAAATATTTATACATATAATGACAGGGGTAAACCCATAAAGCAGGAGGTGTTTTTTAGAGGATTGAAAGATTTATACTTAAATACATATTCTATTTTTGGTTACGATGAGGAGGAGAGACTTATAAATGAAGCCACATATCTTAATGATGGACGTATTATTTCTAAGATAGTCCATTCGTACGATGGAAAGAAAGAAATTGAAAGACAGGACATAAGTCAAACCGTCGAAGGAAAACCAGTTATAATTCTCTATAAATTTTCCTATGATGGACAGGGAAATATAATGGAAGAGAAAATTTTTATTAACGGGAAATACAAGAATTCCAAAAAATATAGATATGACAGTGAAGGAAGGTTAACAGAACAAAAAATAATAGGAGAGAACGACAGAGTCGAGGGATATCTCAAATTTACTTATGCACAAATGCCCAAAAAAAACGTAGAGACAGAGAAATTTCGGTCATTTTTAAAGGATAGGTTTTACCTTGATTTTCTTACCTGGGGAAATGTTATTTTAGAAGAAGGATATTCAAAGAATGAAGACAGCAAAGAATTTTATTATAAATTAAAATATGAATACGATGAATTGGGGAGGCTTACGAGGGTTTTTCCTGTTCCCTGAATTATAGTTTTATTAATATTTAAAGAGAGTGGATTTCCCTTGATAACATTAATAGTTAGAATTCCTATATATAGAGATGTTTGTCAAAATCAAATACATTTGAATCTAATCAAAGATTCAGTCTGCTTTTTCAACGAAGGATTTTTTCCTTGACAGTACTAACTCAAAAGGTATAATTTTTTTAGGTTTTGATCGAGTTAAATCTTAAAAGGAGGTGCTTTATGGGTATAAAGAAGATAAGTTTTATTTTATTGGGGAGTATAATGTTATTTGCTCAAACCGAAACTCAAAATAGTAATATCCTTGTAAACTATGATTTCATCCAAAAGACTGAGTATGGTGGTATTGATTGGACAAAGGGGATTATAGTAGTAACTGGAATAGGTGCGCCCAACCCTGATCTTCCTGTGGCTGCGCAAAGGCCAGGTGCTATAAGAGCTGCGAAACTTGATGCATTTAGAAACGTACTGGAAATCATAAAAGGGGTTTATATAGATGCTCAAACTACGGTTGAGAATGCTATGACTGCCTCAGATGTTATAAGTACTAGAATACAGGGTATAATTAGAAATTTTACCGTAACAGATATTAGGTATATGTCTGATGGATCCATAGAGGTCGATGTTGAAGTTCCAATTACTGGGGATATGACAGCAACACTGCTTCCACCCGAGATGGGAGGGATGAATCCAATAATCCAACCGCAACAAGGAGGGATATATACAGGACTCATTATAGATGCAAGGGGACTTAAAGTGCAACCTGCAATGGCACCAAAGATATTGACACCAGATGGAGTGGAGGTCTATGGAACAGGATTTGTTTCACACGATTATGCCATTAAGATGGGTATTGTTGGCTATGCCAAGAATTTTAATCAGGCAAGACAGGATGAAAGGGTGAAGCCTAACCCACTTATTATAAAAGGGATTGGTGTAACAGGCACTAATAAGACGGATATTATTATTTCCCCCAATGATGCGATGAAGATTCATCAGTATAGTGAAAACCTTAATTTTCTTCAGCAGTGCCGGGTATTGGTTATAGTTGATTAATAAATACAAGTTAACTGTAAACATTAATTGCATTGTTTTGCTCGAAAACCTTAGGAGGTGAGGGTATGAAAAATTTAGAAAGACCTATCATATTTTTTCTTGGTTTCCTTATTTTATCCTTTGGGTGTGCAAAAAAACAAACATTGACTCCTGGAGGGTTAATGGACACTCCTCAGGCACACTATACGGAGGGTAAAAGACTTTTAAAACTTGGAGAGGTAAATGAAGCGAGAAAGGAGTTTAACAGAGCGATTCAACTGGATAAAAAATATGCCCCTGGTTATGAAGGTATGGGTCTCGTTTACCTTGAAATGAAGGATGTTAAACTATCAGAAAAATATATGAAGAAAGCATTAGATCTTGATTCAGAATTTGCTCCAGCAATGATTGGGATGGGAAGAATATTGATGGCAAAAGGAAATAACAAGGGCGCAATAAAGTGGTTTGATAAGGGTATAAAGATAGACCCTACATATGAAGAGGCGTATATATATAAAGCAGATGCGTATGTTAATATGAAAATGTATAACAGGGCTGAAGAAACCTACAACGAAGGAATGAAAAAATTGCCAAATTCGCAGGAATTGAATGATAGGTGGCAGGTAATGCAGGATATGAGAAGGGCTGCAGCTGGCCTTCCACCACAATACCTTGCAATTGCAAGGGCACCTGCCATAACAAGGGCTGATCTTGCTGCCCTCTTTGTTGTTAAGTTGGATCTTGACAAGATTGCCAAAAAGCCAGGGCCACCAGAACAAAAGAAATTTTATGCACCCGAGCAAAAAGAAATAATGGGTAGACCCGAATCAAAGACGGGGATAATAATTCCGCCTGATGTTAAGGACAACTGGGCAAAACACTATATAATGAAGGTTATGAGTCTTGGTATTATGGAGCCATTCCCCGACGGGAATTTTTATCCGAATAAGCCAATAACAAGGGCGAATTTTGCAATGGCAGTCCAGAATTTATTGGCGGGTCTTTTAAAGGATCCAGCACTCACTACTAGATTTATAGGCAACACTTCCCCCTTTCCTGATGTTCCTAATTCTCATTATGCCTTTAACGCAATTATGCTTGTTACTACAAGAGGTATTATGAGTGCAAAAATAGATGGAACATTTGGGCTCTCTGATAATGTCAAGGGAAAGGATGCATTACTAATAATGAAGAGAGTAAAGGCAAATCTTTAGGGGGAGAGAATGAGGAGATACCTTATCATTTCTATTTTTTTTCTTATCCCTCTTTTTGCACAAGATGTGAAAGAGATAGTAGTTGAAGGTGAAGGTAGCATTGTCCAAAACGATATCGCAAAGGCAAGGGACAATGCAATAGATGAGGCCTTGAGGAATGCAGTTGAGCAGGCAGTGGGCTTGCTCATATCCTCTGAGACAATTGCGAAAAATTTTATGATTCTTGATGATAGAATATATTCAAGGTCTGCAGGCTATGTCTCAAGCTATTCAATTATCACCGAGGGAAAATTGGATGAGTATAGGTATAGGGTAAAGATAAAGGCTCAGGTAAAAACAGGTATGTTGAAGGACGATCTTGCGGCAATAGGTCTTCTTCTAAGGAGAAAAAATCTTCCACGAATGATGGTAATAATTCAAGAGAATAACATTGGTGCCGCAAGTGGTAGTGTATTTGATGTTAATATGAATACAGCAGAGGATATTGTGATGGAAACCTTTATGTCAAAAGGATTCTCATTTGTTGACGAAAGCGCAGTTAAGGCAAAAGTAAAAAAATCTGTTGCTATTGCTGCAATTTCTGGTGATGTTAAAGCTGCTAAGTCTTTGGGGATGATGGCAAAAGCAGAGGTTTTAATTGTTGGTAAAGCAATGGCAAACGTGGCATCAGGAGTTGAGAAGATACTCGGTAACATGAAATCCTGCCAGGCTGATGTAAATTTAAGGGCAATCGATGTGTCCAGTGGAGAGGTCATTGCAGTAGCCTCAAAGCACGCTGCAGCTGTTCACATTGATGAACTTTCAGGTGGAACAGAGGCAATAAAGAAGGCAACCAAACTTGCAAGTACAGAACTTATAAACAAAATCTTGAGTAAATGGTCTCAAGAGGAGAGTGGAGCACAAAAGATAGAGCTTAATGTTTATGGATTTAGAAGTTTTGATGATGCATATACATTTAAAAATGAATTCAGTACAGTTATTAGGGGGGTAAAAGGTATTTATTCACATGGATTTCAAGCAGGCAGTGCCATTTATGAAGTTGAATATGAGGGGAATTCTGAGAATCTTGTTATGGAACTTATTAGAAAGGGTTTACCCCATTTTATTATTGAGGTGAAGGAACAATCTCCAAGTAAGATAGTTCTGAAGGTAAACTCAAAGGGAGAGTAATATGAGGGATTTTATCCTAATGTTATGTCTATTGCCTATTTTTGCATTTTCCCAATCAACGGCGAAAGCACCTGTTTGCACGATTTCGTATTTCTATGGGGATGTTGATAAAAAAGTTCCCCCAGGTGAGAAATGGGAGAAACCATTTCTTGATGAAGCTGTAACAGAAGGAGAGTGGTTAAAAACAGGGTTTGATTCCAAGGCTGAGCTATCCATTGTTGATGGGAGCCAGTTAAGGATTGCTGAAAATTCTTATTTACAGATAGAGGGGCTTGATGCGATCGGTGACCCAATAATTAAATTCAAAATAAAGATGTTTATGGGGAGGTTATGGGCGAAGGTAAAAAAGCTACGCAGAAGGTCTGAGTTCAAGATAAAGAATCCTATAGTAGTTGCTGGTGTTAGGGGTACAACCTATAGAATGGACTTTCTTCCTGATTCCACTACGCGATTGAGGGTTTACAGTGGAACTGTAGCTGTATCAAATGAACCCCTAAAGGCAAGGATTGAGGAACATGGCAAAGTGGAAAAACCCCATAAGATTCCAGGCCCACACCCAGTTAAAGGTCCGCATGAGGTAAGCTTAAAGGAGTGGTTTGTAATTGTTAAGGCGCAACAAGAATTGTGGGTAGGTAAGGATGGGGAATATAGGGTGTCTACGTTTAATATGAAGAAGGATTCTCAAGATCCATGGGTTAAATGGAATATGGAAAGAGATAAGCAGATGGAAGGTAAAAAGTGAAAAGGTTTATAATAATTCTGTTCATAATGTTTTCTTCGAGCCTCTTCGCAGGTAATAAATGGTTTGAATTATATGAGAAGGGGTTAAGGTTGGAAAGTACTGGCAAGTGGGAAGAGGCAATTTATTTTTTCAAAAAGGCATTGGCAATTAAATCCAAAGACGCAGGTAGGATAAGAACATATGGTACTCATTTTATTGATTACTTTCCCCATAGAGAGATAGGTGTATGTTATTACTTTTTGAAGAAATATCATGAGGCGATGAGGGAATTAAAAATATCGATCGCTCAAAAGGCTTCAAAGAGAGCTGTAGAATACCTTTCTTCTGCACTTAGGGCTGCAGGTGTGAAGCCCCAAAAGCAGACCCCAGTTAAACAAGAGGAAAAATATAGTGCCAAAGAAGAGGTTACTGAAAATCTCAAAGTTGCGGTACTTCCTTTCAGAACAAAGGGACTTAATAGAGATATTGGTGATATTATTCTTGATAAGATGATTACCTCCCTTGTAAATATGGGTAGATTTGAGGTAATGGAGAGGGCAGAACTCGACAAGGTCCTAAAGGAGCAGAATTTGGAGCTTTCGGGTGTTGTTGATGCTGCTACTGCTGCCCGTGTGGGTAAAGGTATAGGCCTTGATGCTATTATTGTAGGGAGTGTATCTTCCACAGGTAGTGGCATTAGTCTGGATGCAAGATTAATAGATACAGAAACTGCAAGCATTATTACATCCAAAGATGCCTATATATATAGGACCGATATTGGAAGTGTAAAATCAATGGTGGATAATATTGCAAAACAGATCGTTAATGATGTTCCAATACTACATGGTTTTGTAGTTCAGGTAGAGGATTCAACAGTTTATATTGATATCGGGAGTGAGAAGGGCATAAAAAGGGGTTTGAAGATGGTTATCTACAGAGAGGGCAATGAGATAAAAAACCCGTTAAGCGGAGAGGTGTTGGGAAGGAAGATTGTGCAGGTTTGTGAAGCTGTTGTAAGCTCTGTACAGAGGAAGATGGCGAGTTGTCATATCATAAAATTTTATTCTGATGAAGTTCCACAGGTGGGCGACAAGGTAATCACAAAATAAGGAGGGTATATGGAAAACAAGAGGGCAGTCGCATTATTTGTCATAGTTTCGCTTTTGCTATTTTCTCAGGAGAAAGATTTCAATCTAATGGGTTCGGGTGCGAGGGCACTGGGAATGGGCGGTGCATTCATTGGACTCGCAGATGATGCTACATCTATAGGTTGGAATCCAGCAGGGTTGGGACAATTAATAAAACCAGAGGTCTCTTTTTCGTCAGGTTTTAAATTTGAAGACTGGAGTTCAGATTATTCTAATTATTCTAATTCACATTTTTCCATTGATTTTGGTTCTTTTGTGTTTCCAATAGGTATCAGTAATGCAAATTTTGTTATGGCAGTTGCCTATAGATCTCTGCTTGAGCCATACTATGAATCATCTGATACTATTTATTCAGCTGATACTACATATATATATTCAAGGGTTACCTCTGGGGCTTATGGGGCAATTTCTCCTGCCATTGCTTTAAATGTTGGCCCACTCTATGCAGGTGGAAGCTTTGATATCTGGATGAAAGGTCCTGTATATAAGTGGGATTATAACTTCTCTTACTCTGGGGGGTCACTCATAGGAACATATTCAGAGATGAACAAACCAAGTGCCTTTGGACTTAACCTTGGGGCTCTGATTGTGGCGGGTACAGATCTTAAGGCTGGTGCTATCCTCAGATTGCCTGTTACAATCAAAGAGAATGTAGAAGTAAATGATAAATGGAGTGGAACTGGAGTATATACAATGGGTGATACATCATATACACTTAAGGGGGATACAACAAAATTTCCTATGATGATAGGCTTTGGTATATCTGCACAACTTGGCAACAACCTGACGGTTGCCTTTGATTATGAATTCAGACCATATTCAAAGATGGAAATAAATGGAGTTACATATCCGGATTATTATCATAACTGTAATCAATTGAGATTTGGTCTTGAGTACATGCTTCCTCTTGGAGTGATGGTAATTCCGCTAAGGGCAGGATTTATGACCGATCCAAAAACCTACGAAGATTTAACAGGTAATCAGGTTATTGGTAAGATGTTCACTGGTGGCACAGGGCTTATCATTGGGAATTTTTCTTTTGATTTCTCACTTATGTATGGATTTTCCAAAGAAACATGGGCAACAGCTTATGATCAAGGAACAGATACAAAAATAAATGCTATCTTTTCAACAATATGGCATTTTTAATCTGGGGGGCATTTTGCCCTCTTTTTATTATGAGAGTTAACCAAGAGTCTCTCTTGCCTCACCTGCTTTTTTGATAGCAAATTGATCCAGGGGAGAGACCAATTGGAAGAATGCGGTAGTAGTTGCCATTAAAGTGATTATAAAACTACCTATATTATACTTTGCTAATTCTTGTGCTGCAAGGAATGCAAGCTCTACAGCGACACCAGCCTGATTGAGTAATGCAATTCCAAGGTATTTTGTAATTTTCGATTCAGATTTTGAGAGGATACTACCCAGGCTACAACCGATTACCTTGCCAAGGCTTCTGCCAACGCAATATGTAATAGCAATTAACCACCCGGACATAAATTGCGAAAAATTTATCCCCATACCAATAGCAGAGAAAAACAGAATAAATACAGGGGTCATAATGCTATCTAACAGTCGCGAAGAGCGAATCCCCACAGGTCTGTTAAAATTAATCATCACTGTTCCCAATGCCATGCAAGTAAGGATATTAGATACGCCAAGTAAATCAGCAGCTCCCCAACTGAGAATGGCTATGGGAATACCTACTACAAATGTGTGGTCAGGTGATAGATGAAAATTGCTGCAGCGTCATCGAGACCAACTATAGCAATAGACACCTCGGTGAGCCTTCCTTTTGCCCTGAGATCCCTTAAAACGGCTATTGTTCCTGCTGGAGCAGTGGCAGGGGCAAGAGAGGCCAAAATTATGGATAACGGCATGTTCTTCGTAAATAAGTATGTAAATAATCATACAGAAATGGAGGTGACAATTACTTCTACTATTAATATAATAAAGATTTTCTTCCCCATTTTCTTAAGGAAGGCAAAAGGAAAACTCAGGCCTACCATATAACCAACAAACGCAAGTGTAATTGCAGTAATAATAGGATAAAATTGATTGGGTGGTTTGAATTTCAAAATAGGCCCTATTGTAATACCAGCAAAGATATATGCAAGTATCTCTGTTAAACCTACCTTTCGCAATAATTTACCGAGGAAAAGTCCTAAAAGAAGTAATAAAGCAACAAGGACATAGATATTATCCATTTTAGCTTAAACTTAAAATTAACATTCTTACCTCTCTTCATTCCCTATTTTGTTCACTACGTTCTAAAAATAGTGGAGCTTCCCCCACTTATTCAATATTAATTGGAAATTGATCCGTCAGCCTTACATTTAATTTAATTATATTGTCATTGTGAGTGTATTTCTGAAAAAAATTATGTCAAGGGATTTTGTTCAGTAATCTAAATCATTATATCTAAGGGCTGTTTTCGTAGGTTTAATTTGAAGTATTAAAAAGCCATCGGAAAAAAGTATAAAAATAATTAAAATTTCAAACCCTCGTTATTTTTATCCCTTCCTCGGATAATAACTCAATTCCATCCTTGAAAATTGTGTCATCCCTTCCTATTTTTTCTGGAGGGATAACCCCCTTCTGTTTTATTCGGCCAGTTATTAATAGATATGAAAGCATACCACATCCAAATCCTGTAGTTCTCTCCATTGCAGTATGTTTGTTATTACCTCTATCAAATAATTCATAAACGATTTCTACTTTTTTCCCGGATTTGATGCCTCCTACAATTATCCTAAGGAGGAGCAAATCCTTCAAATTTTCAAGCTTTGATGAGATTTTTTTAAAAAGGCAGAGAGACACATTTAGAGGAGAGAGACCATTACAGTTGTCTTTAAAATAGCCCATTTCAATGAGAAATTTCATCTTCTCTGCATGGCCCTTATACCTGATTGTTTTTTCTTCCATATCCTTGATATCTTTCATTGTTGTTAACAATGTTCTTAATCCATCTGTATAGAATGCCTCCAGCCTATCAATACCTTTCCATTGAATTTCTTCTACACCTGAGAGTGCAGGGACAGCAATAATTTTACTATCCCTCTTTATTCTTGCAGGCCTTGTGTACTCTTCAACAAGATCTATTGGTGACCAGGTCAGTGTATATCCAAGGGGAGGTATATTCTTCTCAGGTATTCCACCAACAAATATTTTCAGGTTATCCATTTTATCAAAGTAGGAAGAAAGATGTCCGATAATAAAATTGCTTATTCCTGGTGCGACACCTGCATCTGGTATTAACGTAACACCCATTTTAGTAGCGAGGGAGTTTAGCTCAAACGGATCTTCAGGAAGATACGAGAGGTCGACAAGATTTTTTCCTGCCTCGATAGTCGAAATTTCTGCAACTCTTCCCAGAGAGGCAGGGAGGGCAGATATTACCAGGTCGTAATCCTTTGAAATTTTTTTAATGTTTTCTTTCTTCGAGAGATCAACCCTTTTTATTTTATAGCCCAATTTTTTTGTCAGGGATAGGTTGCTTTCGTTGATATCTGCAATTGTAACATCAACGCCCCTCTTTTTTAAGAACTCTGCAGCAGTTCTTCCCTGTCTTCCACCTCCAAGTAAGATAATTTTTTTCATTATTCCTCCAAACATTTTAATATTTCTTGTTCTTTTATAGTTCCTTCCCTTAGAATTATAGGAATGCTACCCGTTACATCCAGGACAGTGGAGGGTTCCCCCAGGGATGATTTTCCAGGAACAAGGTAGTCAAGTTTTATCTTTACATCGATATCTGACAAAGGCGAAGGTTTCCCTGATTTATTTGCACTTGTCTGAATTAATGGTTTTTCTATGTCTTTAAGCCATTCCTGGATTTTTTTATTATTGGGAATTCTTATTCCAACCTTTTTTTCTTCTGAAAGGACTCCTTCAGGCAGCAATGGATTCCCGTAAAATACAAGGGTTAGCGGACCTGGCCAGAAACAATTCATCAAATTTTTTACATAAGGCTTTATTTCAGTAACATATATATTGACCTTATCTGGAGAAGAAAGAAATATTGCAAAGGGCTTTGCTCTTTTCCCTTTCAATTTAACCAGTTTTTTTACACATTCTTCGGATAATATACATCCCATACCATAAACGGTATCTGTAGGGAAACCGATAACCCTTCCTTTTTTCAAAAGTTGAACAGGATTTTTTTGCATAAAATAAGTCTATCATAGCAAGAATAAATGTCAATTATTTATAGATTTTATCTAGCAAATTTTTCTTAAAGGCAAGTGCATCTATTTCCCTATCCCCTATATCCTATCGTTTACGTTGTTCTCCTTTCTCTACCTTTATCTTGTCTGTTTCTTTATCTTTGCCTCTACCTTGTCTTAATAAGGCCGTAATATGAAGTAATTAAAACTTTACAAAAAGTAAAGTAGGCTTGACAAATTAGAAATTTTGTATATAATATATGTATGGTCAATAATAATTTGAAGGTGTGGAGGGCAAAATTTGATATGACACAGGATAAACTTGCAAAGAAAGTTGGTGTTTCTCGTCAGACGATTATTGCCATTGAAAAGGGGAGTTATAATCCATCTGTGGAACTTGCATTAAAGATTGCGAAAATCTTCAATACAAGGGTAGATGAAATATTCTACCTAAGGGAGGAAAAATGAAGAAGGTTTCTTTTTTATTCGGTATCATTATTCTCGTTATCGTTACACTAATTCTCAGTATTGTTTTTTCGCCCTATTTTATGATGCTTATGTTTTTGTACTTTCCTCTCCATCTCTTCTATACAGAGTCCAGAATGGCAGATGAGAGGGAAAAGTATATCAGATACAGGGCAGGATACCTAACATTTCAGATATCTATATTTCTGTTTATCATCCTTTTTATCCAGCAGGCGATTACAACAAAGACAAATCCTGACGCCATCTACTATCTTCTGGTTATTTTTCCAATAGTAATCTACTCAATGTTTCTTCTTGTTCAAAGGCTGAACCTCGCCCGGTCTGGAAGAGTAATACTCTATGTATTTGGTATATGGTGGATTCTATTTGCAATGCTTGAAAATGGTTTTACCGCTGGAGGGTTTATTCAGTCCTCTATAGGTATTGGGTTTTTCATTCCTGCCATTCTATCGTATAGATTTAAAAAGACCGCCTCTGTACTCTGTTTTCTCTATGCAACATTCCTTGTTGCTTTTTTCCTTAGGGCGTGGAAGACACCGTTACTTCTTTTACTAATGTTATTCATTCTCCCTATTCCGCTGTATTATGCAGCTATCGTCTTTCTAAAAAGAGAAGGAGGTTAATATGTATATTTTGTTGATTTTGAATGCATGGAATTTCGGATTGAGGATATCTTTACCAGGCGCAGTTATTCCAGCCATAACAGTAACATATGAGTTAAATCAGTCCAATCAAATTGAAGGGGAATTCACTATTATCCCTGCAAAAGGGGTTATCTTTACAAGGGGAAGAATTTTATACAAATTTATTACGGAAAAGGATATGTCCCCATATTTTATATTTGGCGTTGGGTTTATGAATGCTGCAAAGAGAACAATCCCAACACTACATACAGGCGGAGGGATAATGTACAGGAAGAACAAGTATGGGGGATTTTTTGAGGCAGAAACAATATTTATGCTAAAACATGCAAAAATCCCCTATGCCCCCTCCCTGAATTTTGGGGGATTTTATATTTATTAAAGGAGGCTGTTTTTAATTTTCAATTTATAAAGATTCTATCGGTTAATTCCCACTTATAAAGAATATTGGAGGTAATTTTAGCTTGACAAATTTTTCAAAATTGTTATACTGTATTAAAAAGGTAATACAGATGAATATAAAAATTGATAATTATTTACACATTCCTTTATGTTTGCGGATAATTAAAAGCCCAATTATTTCTCTAATTGAAAATCTTATGATATGGAGGTGGGAAGTGAAAAGAAGAATTGCAGCGACTTCAACGATTTTTATTTTTTTTGCTGTCTTTGGCCTTTCTTTATATGCGAACATCCAACCTGACAGTTTAAGTGTGCCTGGCATAAGGGTATATATTGATTGTGGGGAGTGTGATACGGATTTTATAAAACAAGAGATCGCCTTCGTTAATTATGTAAGATTTAAAGAGGTAGCAGATGTTTATATTTTAATAACTACACAGACGACGGGAAGTGGTGGGATAGAATATACCATCACATACATTGGGCAGCATAATTATGCTGGTATGAAAGACACGCTGAAATACATCTCAGGAAAGTTAGATACGTATGATACTATAAGGAAAGGGCTGGTAAAAGTGCTGAAACTTGGTTTGATACGATATGTTGCAAAAACGCCTATGGCAAAAGAGATAAGCATTCTTTATTCAAAAAAGGAAAAACCTACAGAGGTAAAAGATAGATGGAACCATTGGGTATTCAGTTTGGGAATAAATAGCTTTCTAAGTGGGGAACAATCCACAAAATTCAATTCAATAAATGGTTCTATCTCTGCAAATAGAACAACGGAGGATTGGAAAACGCATTTTTCTGTCTACCATTATTATTATAACAATGAATTTAAGTTGGATGATTCTACAACTATTAATAGTTTTTCTAAGAGTTATGGGGCATCTGTGGATATTGTTAAGAGCATAAATGACCATTGGTCCCTGGGGTTATGGCCCAATCTATATTCATCCACATACAGTAATATGAAACGAGTTGTTTCTCTCTCATCAGGTGTAGAATACAA
>CAZQRW010000004.1:0-4399 GCA_964596115.1 uncultured bacterium | reverse complement strand
CCACATACAGTAATATGAAACGAGTTGTTTCTCTCTCATCAGGTGTAGAATACAATATCTTCCCTTACAGCCAATCAACCAACAGGGAGTTGAGGATGTCCTATTCACTGGGTTATGACTATTATAAATACTTTGAAGAGACTATATACAACAGGACAGAAGATAAGTTGTTTAATGAAGCAGTTTCTCTATCATTGGATACAAAACAGAAATGGGGTAGTATAAATACAACCTTGCGTGGTTCAAATTATCTCTATGACTTTAAAAAGAATAGATTAACACTATCGAGTAATCTTTCCCTACAGGTAATCAAAGGGCTTTCCTTTACGTTATTTGGAAGGATTTCATGGATACATAATCAAATATCAATACCAAAAAGGGGATTGACGCCTGAAGAGGTACTTCTTCATTTAAAACAACTTTCAACCCAATACAATTATTTTGTATCGGTAGGTCTCTCGTATTCCTTTGGCTCAATATACAGCAATATCGTAAATCCAAGATTTGGAGAATGAGAAAAATATTTTTGTATCTCCTTTCTAAAAGTTTTTTCCTTGTGTTTTTTCGTTTCGATTTTTGGTAAGGTAAATCGGTTTATTGACTTCTAACTCTATATGTTTTAATATAACATACTGTAAGTAAAAAAGGAGGTGAAATGTTACTAATAATTTTTGCATTTATCGGTGAGGCAGACCTTGATTCTGCCCTTAGTTACATAGGTTTAAATCAAAATTCTTTATCCTTTGAAAAACTGGGATGGGTATTTGATACCAAATATTACCTCCCCATAGTGGGAAGACTTATGGATAAGCCATTGACTGGATTTGATTATATTAAAACAAAGAGAAAGGATTTTTCCAATGGTATAATTACTTCCTACAGGTCTATTTCAAAGGATCTTGGTTATAGCATAAAGCCAGATATCAAGACAAAGAGGGCAAAAAATCTGGCAGAATTTGTTGGAATTGTCTCCCAGAATTTAAGTAGCATAAAGAAAGAGATTAACGATTCGTATAAAACTATTAATGAATACAGGAGGAATAGACTTCTCTATGAGTTAACGGATAGACTCTCCAATGAGGAGGATTCAACAGATGACTATTTCAAGGGCGCAATCACGAGGGAGTTTAACATCAAAGTAGACACAACAATTCCATTTAATACAGATACCCTTATGAACTGGTATTTCTCCACCAACAGGGAGGAGCTACAAAAGGCAGGATTGAACATACTTGAACTTCTTGGATGGATAAAAGAGAACATTGGCACTGTTAAGTTAAGTGATACTACGGTGGTATTTAATACTAATGTGGGAAAGATTGCAATAGGTGGTAAGGGGGACGATATATATAAGGGGAATTATACCCTTATTATTGATGTTGGTGGAAATGATCAATACTATACAAGGGGTACCATCAGTAATATAACTGGGCCTATCACTTTGATTGTTGATCTATCCGGTAATGATTACTATTCAGGGACTGAGTTTGTTGGGACTGGTGGTGCAATTCTTGGTATCTCGGTTATTGATGATGAGAACGGTAATGATTATTATAGATCCGGGAATATCTCACTTGGTGCTGCTATGTTTGGTTTGGGTATACTTATGGATGAGAAAGGAGACGATACCTATGAAGGGGGTATACTTTCAGAGGGGGCAGGTTATCTCGGAACCGGCATTCTGTATGACTCTTCTGGTGATGACAGATATGCTGTTCAACTTTATGGGGAGGGATTTGCAGGCATAGGAAGTTATGGTTTACTTTTTGATGGATGTGGCAACGACATCTACTATGCAGGCGGAAGATATAGGCATACACCACTTCTTCCAGATGCATATCAATCCCTTTCTCAGGGATTCTCCATTGGTGAAAGGCCTGATTATGGTGGAGGGGTGGGATTTCTCTGTGATATGAGTGGCAACGACTTTTACAATGCCGAGGTCTATGCACAGGGTACCTCTTATTGGTTCTCCGCCGGTTTTCTCTATGATGGTTTGGGGAACGATATATACAATGCAAATGAGTACGCACAGGGAGCAGGGATTCATCTCTCTTATGGTTTTTTATATGATAGGGCGGGACAGGATCACTATTTTTCAAGACATGGTCCATCCCAGGGTGAGGGCCATGATTTTGCCGTTGGTATAATGGTAGACAGCAGCGGGAATGATTGGTATTCTGTTAGTGGTGGATTGGGAATTGGATTAAATAACTCGTTTGGCCTTTTTATAGATGGTGAAGGGAATGATGTGTATAAGACAACTGAAAAAAATAACAAGAAGCCCTTTGGAATGGGGGATATAAATTGGGGAAGGGGTTTTGCAGGTGCAGGCATTTTTCTTGACCTTGCCGGGAATGATAACTATATAGAGGGAAGATTCGGGAATGATAAGATATGGACGAGGGATCTTTACTCTATAGGGATAGACAAGAATAGTAGGGTTGTTAAACCCCTTTATAAGCAGAGGCCCGTACCGGATTTCACGAAGATGTCCGTTGAGGAGGTTTTTAAGATCGCATCTGAATGGGGTGTTGGGGATAATCAGGATAGGGTGAAAAAGGCGAGGGAAGAGTTGGCCCTGAGAGGAAGGGATGCGCTTGATTATATCTTTAAAGAGAAAATAAACACAAAGAGTTCCCTGGATTTAAGGGCTATTGATGCAGCTTTGAAGGAGAATAAGGCAAAGGCAAAACCATTTCTTCTCAAAGCAATATCTGATAATGATCCGCATATAAAAAAGAACGTATGTTACTTTATAGGAAAATATAAAGTCAAAGAGGCAGAGGATTCTCTCATTAAATATCTTGGAATGGAAAAGAACGAGAACCTTGTAAGATACTACATATATGCACTTGGTGATATAAAGACAAAAAAAGTTAAAGAATTGATCTCCTATCTGAGTTCTAATAGGGAGGATACAAGGATAGCTACAATAAAGGCATTGGGAACGGTCGGAGACACCTCTACTATTCCAGCATTAATAAATGCCTTAGGAAGCCCTTTGCCAACGATTAGATCAACGATAGATAAATCAATTCAGAATTTCGGTCTTGATGCAATTCCTTATATAAAAAAATACTGGAAGAATTATCCATATCTTCTCTACATTGGAGGAAAAATTGTAAAGAATAAAGAAGGTGAAGCGGTGGATAAAATGATGTCCATTTTGTTTGATGGTATAAAGCGCAATAGCGAGATGGAAAGAAGGTATGCTACAATGGGATTGGTGGAATCAAATGGAACAGGTGTAAAACAATACCTTGAGACTATTGTTGGAGGAGAGAAAGATCCTATGATTAGAAGTATCTTGAAAGAATATCTACATCTTTAGGAGAGAAATTGGAAAAGATACTTCTTGGAATGAGTGGTGGGATTGACTCTTCAGCTGCTGCAATAGTACTGAAAGAAATGGGCTATGAGGTTGCTGGAATTACCCTTTCTCTCGGGAAGGGATGTTGTGCCTTTCAGAATGCAAGTGCTGTTTCGAAATACCTTGGTATAAAATGGCAGGTGTATAATTCAGATAAAGATTTCAGGAGAACGGTAATAGATTATACTATTAATGAATACAAGAGAGGGAGGACGCCAAATCCCTGTGCTGTATGTAATAAAGATATAAAATTCAGGATACTCCTGAAGATAGCTGATGAGATGGGGATAGAGAAAGTTGCAACAGGGCATTACGCAAGGGTTAAAAATGAGAATAAAAGGTATATGCTTATGAAGGGAAGAGATAGGGAAAAGTCGCAGGAATACTTTCTTGCAATGCTTACTCAGGGGCAACTCTCACGGGCTTTTTTTCCTCTTGGGGACAGGACAAAAGTGGATACAAAAAAGATAACAAAAGACTTGCCAGTACAAAAATGGATTGAAAGCCAGGATATTTGCTTCGTAAAGGATGGAAAGAGAATAGGTGGGTTGATTGAGAATAAAGAAGGAGACATTATTGATGAAGATGGTAGGCTTTTGGGTAAACATAAGGGAATATTTCATTATACGATAGGCCAGAGAAGGGGTATAGGGATTTCCTCACAGACACCTATGTATGTCCTGAGAATAATACCAGAAAAAAATACAATCGTTGTTGGAAAGGAGAAGGCACTTTACAAAAGGAGATTTCTAATTTCACGTCCAAACTGGATATTTAAAGAAACCCCTGACTTTCCTATTGAAGCAGAAGCAAAAATTAGGTATAAATTTAAACCTGCCCAAGCAATAATAGATAAAAATGTGATAGAGTTTAGAGAACCCCAGAAATCAATTACACCAGGCCAACTTGCAGTTTTTTATAAAGGTGACTATGTACTTGGAGCTGGATGGATAAAAGAGGTTATTGAATAAACGCTACCAAAAGGTTTTGTCAAAAAAACAGAATACCAGGATTCTCACATCGCTG
>CAZQRW010000003.1:0-74485 GCA_964596115.1 uncultured bacterium | reverse complement strand
ACTCATCTTTAACCCCATTTATACCTCCTTTTCTGGAGATATATTTTACTATTTTGGTGTTGATTTTTAAATGAGGCAACATATTATATTTCATGTTGATTTTTAATGAGGCAAATCGTCACCTTGACAAAAGTTAAAATAATTCTATTATTCCAGAAAAACAAAATCTGGGAGGAAAATATGCTAAAGGGTTCGTTTACATTGCTTGCAACACCATTTAAGGATGATGGCTCATTGGATGAAGAGGGCCTGAGAAAGCTGGCAAAATTTCAATTAGATGCAGGAGTTCATGGTATCTCTCCCCTTGGGGTAACAGGTGAGAATCCCTCTCTTACAGATAGTGAAGTCGCAAGGGTAATTGAGATTTTGAAGGATGAAATAGGCAATAAGACCTTATTAATTCCTGACACTTGTGCTAACAGTGTAGCAAAAGTAATTGAAAGAGTAAAGTTATATGGGAAACTTGGTTGTGATTATATTTCTGTCTACACCCCATTTCTTGTGATGCCAACGCAACAAGGAATGATAGAATTCTTTAAAAGGGCAGCAGATGCATCTGAAATTCCCCTCATTCTCCATGACGATCTAAAAAGAGTGGGAGTTGTCCTATCAGCAGAATCCATAGCTGAATTAGCAGAACACCCAAATATAATAGGAATAAAGGAAGGCGTAAAAAATATCGACCATCTTCTAAAAATCATTCTTCTAACAAAGGACAAAAATTTTAGTGTATTCACAGGAAAAGATACAACGCTCTATCCCCTACTCTGTATTGGAGGAATGGGTAATTTTGCAGTTGCTGGAAATGTAGTCCCCAAAGTAATGAAAAGTATAGTTGATCTATATTTTAGCGGCAAAAAAGAAGAAGCAGAGAAACTGCATTTTGATTATATGTACCTTTTTGAGGCCCTTCGCTGGGAAACAAATCCGATGGGTGTAAAAGAAGCAATGAATCAAATGGGGCTTCCAGCAGGACCAGTGCGTATCCCTTTAACAAGGTTAAGTAAAAAAAATAGAGAGGCATTAGAAAAAATACTTAAAGAGAAAGGATTGTTTGGAAAGTATAAAGCTTAGGGTTCCTGCTACAACAGCAAATGTAGGACCTGGATTTGATATTTTTGCAGTTTCACTTAAAAATCTCTTCGATGAGATAGAAATCAAAAAATCTCAAAAAGAGGGTATTAGTTTACATGTATCTTACCCTGATGATAACTATGCTATCCCTGTAGAGATTGAAAAAAATACAGCAGGGATAGCGGCAAAAAATCTAATGAACTTATTTGATATTAAAAATGGACTCATTATAAACATAAAAAAGGGTATTCTTCCCGGGGCAGGACTGGGAACTTCAGGGGCATCTGCAATAGGAGCAGTATACGGAATAAGCAAATTGTACTCCTTGGGTCTTTCAGCCTCCAAAATGATAGAAATCGCAAGTCAAGCAGAAGTTATTACTGGGGGAAGTCCACATGCAGATAATGTAGCCGGTTCTTTACTTGGAGGTTTTGTCCTCATTAAGAATCATAATCCCCTTGATTTTATTAGATTGGATGTGCCTTCCGTTCCCGTTGTAATTACAGGAATTAAAAAATCGACCCAAACAACAAGACCCTTAATAGCAAAAAATTATAGGCTTGAGGATTTAAAAAAACAGATAACAGCAGCCTCTCAATTAGTGATTGGTATAATTAAAGGTGATCTTGAGCTCATCGGTAAAGCCATAAATTGGGACATTATATCAGAACCTGCAAGGGCAACACTCATACCAGGGTATTATACCCTTAAGTCAGATTTGCTGAAGGCAAATGCTCTGGGGGTCAATATAAGCGGCGGTGGTTCGTCAATCTTTACGATCTGTAAAGAAGAGAATCGTCAGATAATTATAAAAATGATAAAGTCACACTTTTCAAAGGTTGGAATCCATCCTTTAATTGTCTCTACACAATGGAGTAATAAAGGACTTGTGGAAATATAAATAATCTAATTTCTCATAAAGAAGGCTAATAATCCAACTATTCTATTATAATTTTTTGCTCTATCTATTTATAAAAAAATATTTACTTTTGTCTAAAAATCTAAACAAATTCCAATATTATTTACAATTATTGGGGAGGTTACAGACTTAAAAAAAACCCTTGACAAATTTTTCTTTTTTATCTAAAATCTCCAAAAATAAAGGAGGTAGAATGAATGTAAAGATTGCCTCTATTGGCTTTGGAACTGTAGGGCAAGGTTTCGTTGAATTATTAAATGGAAAGAAAGACTACCTCAGCAAGAAGTACGGAATTTCATTCTCTGTCGTTGCTATCTCAGATCCCATCAAAGGAAGTATCTATGACCCTGAAGGCCTTGATCTAAACAAGGTCTTTTTACTTCTCAAAGAAAAAGGTTCATTACAGGATTATCCCTGTACCAATAAGGGATGGGATAGCGTTAAAACAATTGAGGAGTCAAATGCAGATGTCATTGTTGAAGCCACTCCAACAAATCTAAAGGATGGTAACCCAGGATTAACGCATATTCGAAAGGCCCTATCCCTAAAAAAACATGTGATAAGTACTAACAAAGGTCCTGTTGCCCTCGCCTACAGTAAACTAAAACAGCTGGCAAAAGAAAATGGTGTGAGTTTCAGGTTTGAGGGGACAGTTCTGAGCGGAACACCCGCTTTAAACCTTTCTCTGGAATCCCTTGCTGGAGCACACGTTCAGGAGATTAGAGGAATTTTAAATGGTACTACCAATTTTATTCTCACCGAGATGTCAAAAGGTAAGGCATATGAAGAGGCATTGAAGATAGCACAACAGCTTGGTTATGCTGAGACAGACCCAACTGCTGATGTAGAAGGCTGGGATGCAGTAGCTAAAACAGTTATATTATCAAATGTAGTGATGGGTGGGGAAATACGGGTAGAAGATGTTAAAAGGGAGGGCATCACAAACATTGGTAAGAGTGACATAGACAAAGCAAAAGAAAGAGGAAAGGTAATAAAGCTAATTGCAAGCATTGCTAAGGAAAACGGGATTATTAACGCAAAGGTTTCCCCTGAAGAAATTGACGGTGGAGAATTACTTGCAAATGTCAATGGTGTGTTAAACGCCCTTGTATTTAAGACAGACACCTTAGGGGAAGTCTCCATTATTGGTCCTGGTGCAGGTAGAAAAGAAACGGGTTTTTCACTTTTAACTGATTTTATTCACATTTTTACTAAAAAGGAGTAATTATGAAAATGATAATAGGTGGGAAATTTGTAGACAAAGAGAAAAAAATAAACGTATTGAATCCTGAAGACGAAAGCGTAATTGACACTGTTCCTTCAGCTGATAACAACGATGTAGAAACCGCCTTCAATATTGCAAAAGAGGGCGCAGTAGAAATGGAGAAACTTTCTGCCTATGATAGGTATAGCATACTTCTCAAAGCAGCAGAAATCATCAATTCAAGGTTAGAAGAGTTTGCAAAAACGATTGCCATGGAAGGTATTAAAACCATCAAGGAAGCAAGACTTGAGGTGAAAAGGGCTATAAATACTGTAACCTATGCTGCAGAAGAAGCAAAAAGAATTTATGGTGAAGTAATCCCTATGGACGGCGATTTTAGAAGTCTCAATAGATTTGGATATTGGGTAAGAGAGCCTGTTGGCGTAGTACTCGCAATAACTCCCTACAACGACCCTCTAAATATGGTTGCTCATAAGTCATCGCCAGCCATAGCAGCAGGAAATGCCCTCGTATTAAAGCCAACGTATCTTACGCCACTATCAGCAATAAAAATGGGGGAAGTTTTTCTGGAGGCTGGACTTCCTGAAAAGGCAATATCTATCATTACAGGCAAATCTTCTGAAATCGGAGATTCTCTTGTGTCGAATCCTATTCCGAGGGTTGTCGCTTTTACGGGTGGTGTTGAAGCTGGAGAAACGATAACAAAAAATGCTGGCCTAAAGAAAATATTTATGGAGCTTGGATCTTCGTCCGCTGTGATCGTACTTGATGATGCTGATTTGGAAAGAGCTATACCTTCCATTGTTTCAGGTTCATTCTGGGCTGCAGGACAAAATTGTATAGGGGTTCAAAGGGTATACATCCATAAAGATGTGTATGATAAATTTGTAGATGGATTTGTAGAGATGACCAAAAATTACAATGTTGGAAAAAAACTTAATGAATCTACAGATATGGGACCAATGATTACTAAGGAAGAAGCAAATAGGGTTGAATCCTGGGTTAAAGAAGCCGTCGATATGGGTGCAAAGGTCCTCTGTGGTGCCAAAAGGGAAGGAAATTTCTACTGGCCTACTGCTTTAGAGAATCCACCAAGGGAGGCAAAGGTTGTTTCTAAAGAGGTATTTGGTCCCGTTGTTTCCTTTTTCAGGATAGACACACTGGACGAAGGAATTAACGGAGCAAACGATTCAGAGTATGGTCTTCATGCGGCAATATTTACCCAGGATGTGGACAGGGCACTTGAAGCAGCTAAGAGGCTCAAATTTGGCGGTGTACTAATCAATGATTCCACTGATTTTCGGGTAGATTATATGCCCTTTGGTGGATATAAACACTCTGGTATCGGAAGGGAAGGATTGAGGTTTGCCATTGAGGAAATGTCTGAGGTAAAGATGGTTATCTTTACTAAAAAGTGAAAGGAGAGAATATGGAAAGAGAAAGATGGAATAGAAGGTCTGATTTTCTATTTGCATCAATAGGTGCTGCAATTGGCCTTGGTAATGTATGGAGGTTTCCGTATATTACCTATCGGTATGGAGGAGGTGCCTTTTTAATTCCTTATTTTATTGCACTTATTACAGCTGGTATACCACTTGTAATTGTTGAATTTGGGCTTGGGAGGATGGCACAGGGCGGAGCACCCTTAGCATTTGCAAAGATCAAAAAGGGATTGGAATGGATTGGCTGGCTTGCCCTCTTTGCTGTTATGTCTATTTTCCTATATTACTCAGTAATAATGGGATGGATATGGAATTACATCGTATTTTCTGTTAAGGCAATGTGGGGAGCAAACCCAAATGCATTCTTCTTTAATAAATTCCTTCATATTTCTTCAGGTCCCGGTCAATTGGGGGGACTTAACTGGATGATTATTATTGGTCTTGCATTAACATGGCTGTGGTCTTATAACTACCTGAGAAGGGGAACAAAAAGCATAGGTAAAGAAATCTACTGGACAGTTTCAATCCCCTGGGTAATCCTGATTATAATGGTTGTCAGGGGTCTGACCCTACCGGGTGCTGTTGATGGTTTAAATTACTACCTTACACCTAATTTTAAGTCCCTGCTGAATCCGGAACCATGGCTTGCTGCATATGGCCAGATATTTTTTACCCTGAGTCTTGGAATGGGGTCTCTTATAATCTATTCCAGTTACCTTCCGAAGGATTCGGATATAGCAAATAATGCGTTCATAACATCACTTGCAAACTGTGGCACAGCATTCTTTGCTGGATTTGCAGTATTCTCCACCCTCGGATATCTTGCCGTGGCAAAGGGTGTCACAGTACCTCAGGTAGCATCAAGTGGCATCGGTCTGGCATTTATCACTTATCCAACTACAATATCTCTTTTACCTTTTGGGGCTGCCTTCTTTGGTGTGATTTTCTTTATATTACTTTTAACACTTGGGATTGATTCCCAAATATCCCAGGTGGAGCCATTTACCGCAGGTTTTATGGATAAATGGAAATTCCCGAGAAAATTTATACTACCCATCGTTGTAATTTTTGGATTTTTGGGGGGATTGTTTTTTACCACTCGTGCGGGTTATTACTGGATTGATATCTTTGACCATTTTACCTGCTCATATATTTTAACATTGGTGGGACTGCTGGAAGCAATAGTTGTAGGATATGTAATTAAGGCATCGAAGATGAGGGAATATGTTAACAGTGTTTCTGAAGTAAAGATAGGCAGGTGGTGGGATGTCTGTATAATGATAATTACGCCAATAATTCTGGGTATCTCACTCGTAATGGAGATCATAAACACTGTAAGAAAGGGATACGGTGGATATCCAGGCTGGGTCTCATTCGTGGGATTTGGTATAGTGGCTCTATTTATCATTCTATCTGTAGTCTTAATGAAAATAAAAGGTAAGGAGGAATAATGAATGCATCTGCTATAGCTATGCTCGTCATAGGTGTTGTGATTCTATACGGTGGCCTTGCCTATTTTATATCAAGGGCAATGAAACACAAATAACAAGGAGGTGCTATGAGGTAAGATGATAATGATGAAAGGAGAGTTTTAAATCTGTAAAAACAAACGTAAGGAGGTGTTTATGTCCAAAAGGTTTTATGTATGTGGTGTAGTAGTTATGTTATTCGGAATTTCTGTGAACGTCTATGCAACAAAGTATCCATTATGGAATGTGTACTACAAGTATTTCGAAAATGCAAAGCTTGTAGACTTAAGTCACACAATCACTCCCTATATGTCAATTTGGAAAGGATTTGGGCAACCGAAGTTCTACGCTACCAAATGTGGTGTTGAGGTGCCAGGTTTTGCAAAAAAAGGTGAGGTTTTCAATTACAAAAAGCATGGTTTTTGTTGTAATGCTTACTATTTGCCAACCGATCAAATGGGGACGCAATTAGATGCACCAGCACATTTCAACCCATATGGAACCACACAAGATAAGATACCAGTTACATATGTCATAAGGCCACTTGTAGTAATAGATGTCCATAAACAGACAGAAAAGGAACCCGATTATCACTGTCAGATCAAAGACATAAAGGCCTGGGAAGCAAAGCACGGCAAAATACCAGCAGGCTCTGTGGTAATGATTCGTTCTGATTGGTCAAAGAAATGGGACGATAGAGAAGCATTTGAATCTCATCTTCCTGGCATATGCCTCGAGGCTGTAAAATTCCTCCATGAACAAAGGCATATATTATTCCACGGACATGAATGTTTGGACACTGATACTACAAGTAATTTTGCCAGTGAAGCATGGATCTTACATCAGAACTTTACACAGGCAGAGGGCGTAACAAATCTTGACAAGGTTCCAGAGGCTGGTGCCCTTATTGCAGTTGGTTTCCCAAAATTCCTGGGCGGTACAGGTTCTTATGCAAGATATATCGCTATCTGCCCGCCTGATTGGAAATATGGTGTATCTATAAAAGAAAATCCAGGGTATCCTCTTCCGACATATGACAAACCACTCTATTACGATGAAACAAAGGGTTATAGAACGAGATAATAATATGATTTTCCTGTGGAATTTTGCAATCGATAATACTAAAAAAACACTTGACAAATTTTTTATTTTTACTTAAAATTTCTAAAAATACAGGGAAGCAGATAGATATGTTGGTTGCTTCGTCTATCATAACAGAAAGTAAAAATAAATAACAAGGAGGTGCGATGAGAAAAGATAACAGGAAAGATGTAAATCCGTGAAAACAAACTAAGGAGGTGTTCATGTCCAGAAGGTTTTATGTTGTTGGTGCTGTTGTTTTGTTGTTCGGGATTTCTGTGAACGTCCATGGAAGAGGTTATCCGTTATGGAAGGTGTATAACAAGTACTTCGTGAATGCAAAGTATGTGGATTTGACGCATGATATGACCCCTACGATCCCTGTCTGGGTAGGCTTTGGTAATGCAAAATTTTACCCCGCCAAGGCTGGTAAAGAAATGCCAGGTTATGTCAAAAAGGGCCAGGTATTTACCTACAAGGAACATGGATTTATTGCTACAGCTTACTATATCCCAACTGACCAGTATGGGACACAGTTAGACCCACCTGCTCACTGGGAACCATATGCAGCAACTATAAGTGACCTTCCTGCAACCTATGCGATAAGACCCCTTGTAGTAATAGATATCCATGACAAGGTGGCTAAGGATCCTGGTTATCATTGTTCTGTTCAGGATATCAAGGATTGGGAAGCAAAGCACGGCAAAATACCCGCTGGCTCTGTAGTGATGGTTCGTTCTGATTGGTCAAAGAGATGGCCTGATAAGAAAAAATGTGACGAATTCCCCTTTGCTGGTGTCGGTCTTGATGCCATAAAGTTCCTTCATTTGGAGAGACATATATTATTCCATGGTCACGAACCACTTGATACAGATACCACTGCATCACTTGAAGGTGAATATTGGCTTATGCATAACCATTATTGCCAGGCAGAGGGTGTAACAAATCTTGACAAGGTCCCTGAGGCTGGTGCATTAATAGTAATAGGATTTGCAAAGCCAAAAAATGGAGCTGGTGGTTATGCACGTTATATCGCAGTATGCCCACCTAATTGGAAATATGGTGTATCTATAAAGGAAGTCCCTGGTGCACCACTTCCTAAATTTGACAAACCACTCCATTGGGATGAAACTGCAGGAATGAGGGTAAGATAATACTGTTAACATTAAATCTAAATTGGGAGGTTTTATGAAGAAATTAATGGCTATTTTAGCTATTACTCTACTTGCTACATTTTCAGTTCAGGGAGTAACTGTTGAATGGCATGGTCTTTTCTATGATTATGCATTTATGTGGCAGAATGCAGATTTTAACTCGAGTGTTGCAGACGGAGATATGCACTATTATATTCACGGAGATTTAAATGCAACTGCTGACTTTGGCAATGGTGTAACTGCCCTTGTCAGGATTGGTGACTGGGGTAACTACGGTATGCATCCTATACTGGGTAGTGGTGTTGCTGGAATGGGCGCTCATATTATGCATGCCTATGTTAGTGCACAGAATCTATTTGATACCCCTGTAGGATTTACTGTGGGTATTATCCCTATGGCTTATGGTGACATTGCCTTTGATGGTGGCGAGGATGGATTTACAGGTGTAAAGATCAATGTGAATACCGATATGATGGGTATTGATCTTTTCACCTACAGGGCTATAGAGAATGGTGGTATGGGTTATATGTTGATGGGTACAGCAGGAACACCTCCACCTGATCAGGATCTTAGCGGTGTATGGGCTACCGTTAAGCTTATGGAAGGCAACGTTGAGGTCAATGGTTTTGGCTTCCTGAGATCAGAGGGTGATGATAAGCCAATGTGGGTAGGCGTCCGTTCTGCTGGTTCACCGATGAAGGGTCTCTCCTACACTGGTGATTTTGCAATGATGATGGGAAATAATGGCGCAGCTACACCTGTTGATTACAAGGGTATGTATTATTCAGCAAGACTTAACTATACATTTACCCCTGTTACAGTGGGTGGTGGATACTACTATTTCTCAGGTGATGACCCTGCTACTGCGGAGAATGAGGATTATGGCTCTCCAACATACGGTCCCTATCCCAATGATTTTTATAAGGGATGGGTAGGATTTGGTCCTGCCTACACACTCTGGAGCCCTTATGGATTTAATCTTGTGACACCGAACCTCAATGTGATCAATGGACATATTGGTTACGATGCTGCCGCATTCAGCATTCGTGCTGACTACTTTATGTATAAAACTGTACAGGGTACGCCCAATGCAATGGGTAATGAGATAGCCCTCTATGCATCATTAAATCTGAATAAGGAATTCTCCATTGGTGCTACTGGTGGATACTGGATGCCTGGGGACTATTTCACAGGCACAGATCCTATGATGGCAGGATACCTGTTTGTCGCAAAGGGATTTTGATCAATCCTTTTTACCCGGGGGCGATGCCCCCGGGTAATCCTTTTTATCCTATATTCTATTTTTCACTCTGATTAATGGCAATATAAATTCAATCCCTGTATCTCTCTGAGAGGATAATATCGTAGTTATTGTCTATTCTCACAATTCACGAATTACATTTTTTCATTAATAATTTCAAAAATCATTGAAATATCAAAACCCCTTCTCATAAGAAACTGGATCTTCTTTTCTTTGTTATCGGGATATATTTTTTTTGCCCTTTCATATGCATTCTTAAGGGCTTCTTCCTCATCGTAATTGGAAAGTATACGGTGAATAATATCAGATGAAATGCCCTTCTTTTTTAGTTCTTGTTCTATATAAAATTTACCTACAGGTTTCATTCGAAATCTTGAAAGGGCAAAAAATTCGGCAAAAGAAACGTCATCTATCAATCCTGCCCGTGTAAAATCTTTTATTATGGCATCTGCTATATCTTTTGAGAATTTATGCCTGTTAAGGTATCTTCTTATTTCTTCCTTACTTCTCTGCCTATAAGTAATAAGTCTTAATACCCTTTCCTTGGTGTAAGGAATAAAATAATCACTTAAAATTTGAAGAAATCTTTCCTCATCAATTTTTTCATCTTTTATACCTATCTTATTTATGAGTCTTACAGGGAATTCACCGATTAATTTATCTTCATAAAAAACCTGGTATTTATTCTTTATCCTGTTCAGTCTTAGCCTTTTCTCCTCCAATACCTAACTTCTCCTTTATTTCACCCTCTATTTTTTCAGCAATGTCTTTGTTTTCCTTCAAAAACCTTCGAGCATTTTCTTTTCCCTGACCAAGCTTTTCCTCTCTATATGTATACCAGGCACCTGATTTTATAACCACGCCATTCTGTACGCCAAGGTCGAGAAGTTCCCCTTCCCTTGAGATTCCCTCACCATATATTATATCAAACTGGGCAGTTTTAAAAGGAGGGGCGAGTTTATTTTTTACAACCTTAACCTGTACCCTTATTCCAACACTATTATCACCTTCTTTCAAAGAACCTATATGTTTAATTTCCAATCTTACTGAAGTATGAAATTTCAATGCAAGCCCCCCAGGTGTCGTCAAGGGATTACCAAACATTACACCTATCTTATACCTTACCTGGTTTACAAAAATTGCACAGGTGGAAGATTTACTCAAAACACCTGTTAATTTCCTAAGTGCCTGTGACATCAATCTTGCTTGAAGCCCTATATGAGAATCCCCCATTTCACCCTCGATTTCAGCCTTTGGAACAAGGGCAGCAACTGAGTCAACAACAATTAGGTCGACAGCAGCACTTCTCGTGAGCATTTCCGCGATTTCCAACGCCTGCTCCCCTGTATCTGGTTGTGAAATTAATAAATCGTCTACATCAACCCCAAGGACTTTTGCATAAGCTGGATCAAGTGCATGCTCAGCATCTATAAATGCCGCAGCACCACCCAACCTCTGTGCCTGGGCTATGATATGAAGGGCAAGGGTAGTTTTACCTGAGGCCTCCTGACCAAATATCTCCACCACCCTACCCCGTGGCACCCCCCCAACACCCAGTGCATAATCAAGTGAGATAGAACCGGTAGGAATAACATCAACCTGAACAATCTCCTTCCCACCCAGGACCATTACAGCTCCCTTGCCAAACTGTCTCTCAATTTGCTTCATTGCTTCTTCTATTGCCTTTTTTTTCTTTTCTTCCATACTTTCACCTCCATATAATAATTATAATTAAGCCCACCAAAAAAGCCAGTGCTGAAATAATAAATAAAGTCCTCATATCGGGCTTCACCCGTCCCTTCTTCCATAAATAAATACTTAAACTAGAACCTAATATACCAAACGTAGCACCTGCCGATATACCATACAGGAAATTAATTGGTTTCGCAAGGGGATATGGAAAAATAAAAGTAGAAACATCAGAAGTGATTATCCCTGAAGAGAAAAATGTGACAAGATATGTAAAAATACCTGTCATTTTCACTGGATGTGTAAAAATAAGTATTCCTAATGGTATCGATAGTGAGATAGGAATTAACATCCACCATTCAACCTTCTTTAATGTATCCTTCCCAACAAATGTAAAAATGAAAAATCCAGTCACAAAAAAGAATCCAAGAAAATTCATCTTCCCCATCGCATATGCAATAATAAATATAAGAAGAAAACTTACAAAAATTATTTCTTTGTATCTAAACTTTTTGCTTCTTAAACTAATTTCACCATTAAGCTCTGGTTTTAAAACAATGATTGCGGTAAATAAAATTACAAAGTACATCATAATCCAAATAGGGAACATAATTCTTAAAAACTCTGAAAAAAAGAGCGGAGTCCCATTAACGCTCTTATAATAAATAATATAATAAAAATTTCTGGGATTACCGAAAGGCAAAATGACACTACCAAATGTTAAGGCAGACAATAAGATAGAAAGAGCTATATTCTTATTTTTATACCTCATACTAATATCCTGTATGCTACCTATTAAAACAGGTATTAAAAAAAGAGGGGAGAAAAAATATATAATTGTCAAAACGATTAAAAACCCAGTCTTAGGTCCTGTCCTCTTAAAAACTTCTTGAAAGAAAATATCAAATAAACCCGATTTTTTTAATGATGCCGCATAAACAAGCATAATAAACATAGTTAAAACGTATTCTATACCAAGATATTGACCAAAACTCATCATCTCCCTCCCAGTTTAATTTCGCTAATTTTACTGTATTCCGGTCCCCCTATTTTTAAAACCGAACTAAACAGGTAAAACCTATCAATCTTAAACTCAGGATACTCAAAATCCAAAGGAGGGATTTTAAGCCTCCCCTGCTTTACTCTCCCAAAGGTAATATGAGGAAGAAAATTATTCTCCTTTTTCAGCTTAAGAGAATTTAATCTTTCATCAAGCCATTTATAGATAGATCTTACCTTTTCTTCACCTGTCTCAACGCCAACCCATAAAATTCTCGGCTTTAAACGATTAGGAAATGCTCCAATAGATTTTAGACTTATATAAAAAGGTTCTTCAGGGCAAGAATTCCCTATAATTTCTAACACTTTGTGGGGATCGTTATCTCCCAAAAATCGAAGGGTAATATGTAGGTTTTCCTTTCTTACCCATTTTACCCTTACTGAGTTTGCTGAGAATAAATGTGTTAGTTGAAAAATTGCCTCTTTTGCATCTAAAGGTATATCAATACCAAAAAATAATCTCATCCCTTTATTACCTCCCTGACCATATTAAGGAGGAAGGTTGCGGCTGCTACCTTTACCCTTTTTCGTGGCGAAAGAAAAATTTGTTTTTTAACAATGGTCTCATTTTTGTAAGATACTGCCATATAAACAAGTCCCAATGGCTTCCCCGGTCTCTCACCCGTAGGGCCCGCAATACCCGTTGTTGAAACCCCAATATCAGCATTAAATAAACTTTTAACACCTTCAGCCATCTCCCTTGCGACTATTTCACTTACGGCACCAAATCTGTCGATATCATTTTGCCTTACACCAAGGATGTTTATCTTGGATTTATTTGAGTATGTAACCACTCCTCCAATAAAATAATCCGAGCTGCCAGGAACGTCAGTTATATAATCTGCAACCAGACCACCCGTGCAGGATTCAGCAACAGAAATTGAAATGCCTTTATTCCTCAACATAATGCCAACAATTTCTTCAATCTCTTTTTCTTCTAACGAATAAATATAGTTGCCGAATTTATGCTTTAAAAAATTAACTGCATCTTTTTGTAAATCAATATCATAACTCACTATTCTTAAATCAACTCCTCTCCAGGTAGGATAATAATATATAATCTTTTGTATCTTTTGGGGTGCATCCTTTTTCACCTCGTTATATATGTCCGATTCTGCTATTCCAGTTGTCCTGAGCAATGTAGTAACTGGTATACTCCCCTCTATTCCTTCAAGAAATTTATCAAACATTACATATAACTCTGATGGTACACCTGGAAACATTGCAATCTTTTTCTTGCCTACATTTATGATAATGGCGGGAGCAGTGCCAATAGGATTCATTATATATCTTGAACCTTCTATAATCTCTGCCTGAGATAGATTCACATCTGACATTGGAATTCCTCTGCGTTGAAAAAAACCCTCTACCCAATTTTTTAAATCATCCACAAGTACAAGATCTCTGCCAAGAAAATTGGCAATTGTCTTCTTTGTGATATCATCATTCGTTGGGCCCAAACCACCTGTGGTAATAATAATATTACTTTTTTCCATACAGAATCTCAAGGCCTGCTCAATATCTTCTCTTTTATCTGGTATCTGCAATCTGACGACTGTCAATATACCTTTTTCAAACAATTTTCTTGAAATAAAAGTAGAGTTTGTATCTGTTATTTCCCCCATTAAAATTTCATTTCCGATTGCAATAACAGATGCTTTCTTCCTCATTTTCTCCCCTTAAGTAACTGTTTAATCGTATTTATTTTCCTTGATCCAATAAGATTTACAGGAGAAATAATTAATACAATATTACCATTTAAATTACCAATCCCTTCTATATACTTTAGCCTTAAAAAAGAGTGTGATACCCCCTTTACTGAAATGTCTTTGATCCCTGCCAAATTACCAATACCAAAGCTTACCAGATCAACCCCTGTTAAAAAAAGAATTATTTCCTTTTCAGGGGAGGGGGTCTTAAGAATCTCCCACAATCTTACATATCCATAATTCTCTTTTCTATAAGAAACTATTCCCGAAAGCCACTTAGGCATTTGCGACAACCTACGCAACCTTTTAAATTTTACAAGCTCTTTAACTTTATCTATGGAAATTCCAAATGTATTCTCACCTAAATTAAAAATCAAATATTTCAAACCTCGAACCTCTCAATAGATAATTTCATCTCTTGGGAAACTTTTAGCATGTTTTCCGTCATACCTTTAAGTTCCTCCATCGATGCCATTTGTTCTTCTAAAGAAGAAGAAATTCCCTCTATAGCAGAAGTAGTTGCCCCAAAGGTCTCAGAAACATTGCTTATTACACTATACAACTTTGATATACTATTTATTTCCTCTTTGATAGTATCAGATACCTGATTTGTCATATTGGTACCAAGTGTAACATTTTCTGATATCTCACTTAATGCACCCTTAATATTATCCATTGATTCCACACTTCCTGAAATCTTGCTAATACCTTCTGAAAGTGTATTCCTGAAGTTTTCAAAAGCAGTGGTTACTCTATCTAAGACTGAAACAACTCTATCAAGATATTCCTTTGATTGGTTAGAGAGCCCTCTTATTTCTTCTGCAATTATTGCAAATCCTTTACCGTATTCCCCAGCACGGGCAGCTTCTACTGAAGCATTCAATGAAAGGAGATCTGTATCCTCTGTCACTTCTGATAAAATATCTGCAAAACTGTTAACCTCTTGAACAGTTGCAATAAGGTCCTTCATTCTCTCCTCTGTTGACTTTATAGAGTTGATATTCTCTTTTATCCTCGAAAGAACCTCTTCTGCCTTTTTTTCTCCTTCAACTGCTCTTTTATCTGAATCCTGTGTAACTTTTGTTAGCATTTTCATTTGAGATTCAATATTCTCTGCCATTGAAGTGACGTTTCTAGCTTCTACGTTAACATGCTTTACATATTGGTGAGAATTAATATTTTCATTGTTGAGTTTATTAATACTGCTGATAATTTCCTTGATAGAAGATGCTAATTTCTTACATAAGGTAGAAATTGATTCTGAAGATTTCATCATTTTTTCTGAGATTTCTTTAATTCTACTAACAATCTCTGATACTATTTCTACAAACTTATTTACCTTCTCAGACAGATCTTCGAATTCATCGCCTGTCTTTACTTTCATCTTCAACCTTAGATTGGGTTTATCAGAGATAAATTGGTCTAAGCCTTCATTAAAAAGCCTCATTGGTTTAAGAACTCTGAATATTGTTAGAAGCGTCAGAAAAATGGGCAATAAAATTAGAAATATCGATGGATTATATCGGATAAATAGTACACCAGTAAACCACGAAAAGATTAACCCAATTAATAGAACAATGCATAATTTTACAAATAAAGATATCCCTTTAAATTTTCGTTCATATTTGTATAGATATGGCATTATTATCAATTCCCCAAGGGGGTATACAATCCCCGATACAATCAAACCTGCAAAAATATTGACCAAAAACACCTTACCAATTTGTGTATTGCTAATAAGTTCATTAAAGTGATTATATATAACAAAAATTATTGGGGCCAAAATAGCAAAATTTATCAATGTATGAATTCCAGAAATGATTGGACTCTGGAACAATCCATTCGCATTATCTTCCGAAATAATCCTTTCCATCCTGTAATAGTGAAAAAAATAATAAATAACGGATAAGGATGATGCAATGATAAAAACTAAAAGGCATAGGGGAAGTAGTCTTTCTGCTGGTAAACCTGCATAAAACCTTATACCCACAATCTCAACAGGAATAGTGCCTACAATTCCTGGTAAAACTGTATAAAGTGCATATTTTTTTGATATGCTATTCATTTCTAATCTTCTTTAATCCCTTATATTCACTTTCTCTTAGAAGGGAACCGGGGTCAATAATCGCTAAAACCCTGCCTTTATATTCAATTGCTCCTAAAAGATATCTCTCCTTAAAGTTATCTGGTAAAGCCATTATTACCCTGTCTTTCATTTTTTCTATTTCAATGATCTTCTCGATTTGAAAACCGATTGATTCATCTCCTACATTAATTATAACTACAGGTAAAACTTTACCTTCTATTTTCCCAAGACCAAATCTTGCCGCAAGATCAATAACTGGAATAACCTTCTCTCTTACTTCAACTATACCTGCGATGAAATCAGGCATATCAGGTGTTGGGACGGCCTTAAGCTCTGATATTTCAGTGACATACTCAACCGGAAGTCCATAAAATTCGTTTTTTATCTTTACTACCAAAATTTCATCTAACACAATGGCTTTACCTTTATCTATCTGATTTGGTTCTAATAACGGTAAACCTGTATCCTCAACTATTTTCTGCTCCTTTTCTATTTTTTTGTGCTGTTTCTGTACTGATAGCTTTGCTGGTTGCTTTGGTTCTTCCTTGATATTTGCAGCCTCTGCCTTAACCGTTTTACTCTTTATTGATTTATTTATCTTCTTTTCTGATTTTTCCTTTAATTCAAGCATTTTTTGGAAGGAAATCTTTTTTCTCTTTTTCATTCTATAATATCCTCAAATCTACTGCTACTGCATCTATTATTTCTCCATTTATATTTTTAGCCTCCATACTCATACCAACAAATAATGCATTTTGTGCAATATTGTTTATAACCCTGGGTATTCCTTTAGAATATTTAAATATTCTATCAATTGCTTCTTTTTTAAATATATTTATCTCACCACCTGCAACATTTAATCTATGAGAAATATATTCTATAGTTTCCTCCTTACTGAGAGGTCCAATATGGTACCTAACATTTATTCTTTGTTTAACCTGAGGCATTTTTTTGATTTTTTTTGCCATTTCGGGCTGCCCTAGCATTACGATTTGCAAAAGTTTACCATCTTTATCTTCAAAGTTAAGCAGTAATCTTATCTCCTCTAATAAGGCTTTCCTCAACACCTGGGCTTCATCAATCATAATAACTGCATTTTTACCCTCTCTCTTGATTTCATTAAGAATATTCTCTATCTTCTTTAAAAGTTTCACCCTGTATCTCGAGATCTTTTCGTTTTCTCCAATGCCAAATTGTTCAATTATAGTTTTCAAAAAGCCAGTAGGAGAAAAAGTGGGGTTTGTTAGAAGAACCACTGGTTCCCCTTCTTTGCCAAGATCTTCTTTCAAAGCATAGGCAAGGTATGTTTTACCACTGCCAATTTCTCCGGTAATCAATGTCAGTCCTCCCCTGATTTCTTTAATATTGTATAAAATTCTGGCATACCCTTCATTAAAACACTCGCTTCTGAATAAAAATTGAGTATCAGGCGTATTCAGAAAGGGCTTAAGCTTAAAACCCCAATATTCTTCAACCATTTCTTTCCTCCTCGATCTTCTGAGACCATATATTCGTTGTCTTTAAAGACAGCAACTTATCCCAGACCTCATCACCTAATTTCTTATTTCCTGACTTCATATATGCCTTTCCAAGATAATAGTATGCTTCAAAAAGATTTGGTCCAGCCTTTATTGCCTTATTAAAAAATTCAATGGCATCAAAATACATTTCTCTTTCATAATATATTATGCCAAGATAAAAATTTGCATACAATACAGCCAGTCTATCTTTATTTTCCTTTATTATTTTTGATAATCTTTCGATTGCCTCTCCATATATTCCTAATTTGTAATTAATAAATCCTATATTTGTCAAAGCAAGTTGATTAAAGGGATCTTTTTTTAGCACATTTTGATAGGCAGCCATTGCCTCATTATACTTCCCAAGTAAAGTAAATGCCCAACCCAGATATAAATGAACTTTTTCATTATTTGGAGAAAGGGCTCGTGCTTTTTTTAACACTTTAACGGCTTCCTTATAATTACCATTTACTATATTATTCCAGGCACTATCCAGAAGAGTTTGAATATCAACATCAGCAGACCTCAACTTTCCCATCATCCTGGCAGGGGCTAGTTTTGCCTCGATATCCTGTATTCTATTTTCGACAGAAAATATATAAGCCTTGTATTTTAAAAATTCTTTTTTAAGTAATTTAAGTTCAATAGTAAAATCCTTCTTTTTTCTTATTTTATCTTCAATTTCTTTTATCCTGTTTTCTATTTCTTCAATCATTTTCAATAAACCTGATCACTTCCTCTGCAATATTATCAAGAGGGGAAATGATATCAGGAGTAATAGTGGAAAGTGCAGATTTCGGCATTCCATAAACAGTAGAAGTCTCTTTATCCTGAACGATTACTTTACCACCCATTTTTTTAATCTGCTTAACACCCATACTACCATCTCTACCCATTCCTGTCAGAATTACGCCAATTGAATTCTTTTGCATAAGTCTGGCAACATCCATCATAGTTACATCTGCAGATGGTCTTACTCCATGCAGAGGAGGATCCTTTGTCAAAAAGATAGTTAATTTCGAATCAACCTTCATATGAAAACCTGCGGGAGCAATGTACACTGTTCCAGGTCTGACATTTGTTCCATTTTTCCCCTCAAGAACCTTAACATTTGAAACCCTGTCAAGCCTTTCAGCAAGTGGTCCTGTAAAGCCCATTGGCATATGCTGAATAACGAGAATGGAACCTGCAAAATCTTTTGGTAATCTTGGGATTATGTGAGAGAGTGCCTTTGGGCCACCAGTGGAAGAAGCAATTACTACAATTTTAAATGTTCTTTTCTCTGAACCAGGTACTACATCCCTGGTAGGTTTTATATTTAATGAAGTAATATTTGCCCTATAGGCTATTTTAACCTTTGTAATTATATCGTTCTTCAATTTCCCTATATCCGAACTTACAGGTCCACCAGGTTTGGTTATAAAATCAATAGCACCTTTTGAAAGTGCTTCCAGGGTTATCTCCGCATTTCTCTTGGTGTATGCACTTATCATAATAATTGGCGTGGGTCTTTCCTTCATTATTTTTTCAACGGTCTTAATACCATTTAAACGAGGCATTTCTACATCCATTGTTATAACATCTGGCCTAAAGTTTAGGGTCTTTGAAATTGCCTCAATCCCATCCTTAGCTGTATCGATTACATCAATATCTTTTTCCGATTCAAGTATGTCTGTTAATAGACTTCTTATAAATAGCGAATCGTCTACTACGAGCACCCTTATCATATAACTTTAACCCCAGCTTTATACGAGGAAACACGAACTGATCCGTCTTTCAGGTTAAACTCAATACTTCTTCCGTAATCACCGTTTGTATCCTCGCCAACAATTGGTATATTTAATCTATTAAGAACTTCCCTTGCCTTCTTTAAATTTCTCACCCCTATAGAATTCTCCGGTGTTCTTATCAATTGGGCAAACATTAATGCCCCCCCGAATAGTTTAGCGACCATTTTGTTCCTCTGTGCACCTAAATTTTCCAAAGCTTTAACCATCATTTCTATGCCTTTATCTCCGTATTTAAATGGTGAACTTCCGTTTCTATCTCCCTCTGGCAAAAGAAAATGGAGTAACGCCCCAATCTTTTTTTCTGGTTCATAAATTGTTACTGCAACGCATGAGCCAAGCCCAAGTGTAATTAACAGGGATGAATCTTTGGCAGCCTTCATATCTCCTACCTTTACAAATAACTTTTTCATTTTTTTACGTAGATTCTCTCCCTTAAATTATATGGAACGAAGAAATCCTCGCCAATACCGAACATTCCCTCCACCATACCGAGAATAAGAAATCCTCTCTCCTTTAAATGATTAGCAAAACCCTTAATGAGCTCCCCTTGGAACTCCTTTGAAAGATATATTAATACATTTCTGCAGACAATGACATCAAAAATCATTTTAAATTCTTCAAGCTCCTTCAGATCAAGAATTCTAAATTCAACAAGTTTTTTGACATTATCATTTACTCTATACTTACCATTTTCTTTACTAAAATGCCGAGAAATGATATAGGGAGACATTTCCGAGAGGGATGTCTTTTCATATACACCATCCTGTGCTTTTTTTATTGCTGATGCATCAACATCTGTAGCTATGATCTTACCTGTCTTTCCAGATTCTAACAAGATCATTGAAAGAGTATAAGGTTCCTCACCTGTTGCGCAACCGGCACTCCATATTGTGATAGGAGAAGAAAGTCTTTTAAAAATCTCATTCTCTATAATGGAAAATACAGATGGATTCCTGAAAAATTTCGAAACATTAATGGTCAATGTCTCTTTGAGTTTAATTACTTCCTCTGGATGATTTTTTAAGAAATCAGCATATTTAGAATATTCCATTATACCTACACTTCTCATCCTTGACCTTATCCTCCTTATAAATGGCCTAACCTTATAATTCTCCGGTTCAAAATTCAATATTTCTTTAATAGTTCTTTTCAGATACTCAAATGCCCAATCCATAATCCTGTTTTACAATTTTTATATTCTTTAATACAGTCAAATCATCTGGATTGAATTTAAGCGATTCTTCCCAATAAAGCAGTGCCTCTTTTTTGTTTCCCTTTTTAAAATAAATATTCCCAAGTTTCGCAAATATATCCCCATTTTTATAATCAGATGAAATAAGCTTAAGATATTCTTCCTCTGCTAATGAATAGTAACCATTTTTATAATAGAAATTAGCAAGATTAAGTCGGATAAGTTGATACGCAGGATCTATTTCGAGTCCCCTTTTATACATCTCCTCTGCTTTTTCAAACTCAGCAGTTTCTTCGTATACACGGGCAATATTATTATAGTACTCAGGAAACTTTGGTTTGTAGCGTAATCCATCAAGTAAAAAATTTAATGCATGCTCAATCTTATTTTGGAGTATATTTATTAGAGCTATAAAAAAATATGCATATGTATTTTCATTATTAACCTTCAAAAGATTGTTAAATGCATTGATAGCATCATCGTATCGACCCATTTTCATCAAAATTATACCTCTATTTAACAAAAGTTCTAAATTTGAATTCCATCTCTGAAGCCCGTGATCAACTAAAGTTAATGCCTTGTTTAAATCGTTAAGTTTTTCATAATAAACTGCAAGGTTAGAGTAAATATATGGATGTTCAAATTGACTATCTTTAATTTTTTCTATAAGACTTGCCGCTTCCTTGTAATCTTCTAATTTATACCTTATAATTGAAAGATAAAACATTGCCCTGTAATCATCGGGACGAAAATCTAAAATCCTCTTGAATTCTCTCTCAGCTTCTTCATACATATGCATCTGTAGAAACGCCAATCCAAGATTCTCATGTTCAGCAATTTTTGAAGCCGCCTTCTCAGGCGCAATATTGGTAAACTTGCGTGATGTAATAACACCTTTCTTTTTTAATCTTCCAATTGCTTTCATCGTCTCAAATTCATCCATACTTATAGAGGAAAGGATTTCTTCCATTGTTTTTTTATTATCAATGACTTCAAATACTTGTCTTTCAAATTCATCGAGTTCTTCAATATTTACACCGCCCATCTTCTGAAGAATACTATCTGCTGGAGGTAGGTCCACAACACCAATCTCGTCTGCGAGCCTTGCTGCTTCAAGAAGTAAGTCTTCTGCCTTTATGCTGATAGAAATTATTTTCTTAACCTTACTTTCGCCTGGTTCGAAATTAAAAAGACCGTCTTTCCAGGAAAATAAATTAAAAAGTGTCTCTTTCATCTGTCCTATTAATGCGTCCTGAAGAGTCTTCTCATCAATTAACCCCATTTCATATAATATCTCCCCAATGGGTACACCTCGTCTACTTTTTTGTTTCTCCAGTGCACTGTCAAGCTGTTCAGGGGTTATCTTACCAGCCTTTACCAGCAGCTCCCCTACTTTATTTTCCCTATTGACAATATCAGCCCCTGTTAATTTGCCTTCTTCAAAGTAAATATGTGCAAGCATTTCACCATTGGTAACACTCAGAATACCAGTTTTTCTTCCTAAAGCCAGCATCTGTACCACATCAGGTAAGGATGCTTCTCTAAGTGATCCTTTTATTGCCATTATATCTCCTTACCCAATCTGAAATCATCGTCCTGAAACTCCTGCGCTATGCCATCTATCAATTCATGCCCCCTCCTTTTGAGTTTATCTATTGCTTCGGGTCTGTTTTTTATAGATTTTTCTCTTAAATCCGTCGTCTCTTCCCTACTCAACCCCTTACTTAGTTGTAAAGATACCAGTGCCTCAAGGTCATAAAATCCACCTTTTGCTTTATCCAATATGTCTTTTTCTGTCTCGAGCGTTAAATCAATTCCTTTGATATTTTCAACGTCCTCTAACATTTTTTTTAGAATGCGTCTATCTGGTTTGCGGATCTTAACTATACGTGAGTTATCAACATATTCATTAAATTTTTCAGCTCTGGGATACTTTGTAAGAGTAAAGATACACAACCTATTACTACATCTATTGATAATAGATTCAAATTTCTCCCACCCAGATTTATTTATAAACATATCAACATCATCTATAAGTATCACATCAATGTTTTCGCTAATATACTCCGGATAATCTCTTGAAATCAAATATTCAAATTTGTAAAACAAAAAGGTAACATCAGGATACATTTTGAAAAGCCCCTGTGCAAGAAGGTTTACAATCTCTGTTTTTCCACAGCCCATACAACCCTCAATTAAGTATACCCCCTTCTGTCGTGGATTATCTATGATGTCAATTACAAAATCGTATGCCTCTTTATTGGGTTCACTAACCACATAATCATCAAAAGATTTATCCCAATTAATATATTTGGCAACATTCCTTCTTATTTCTGAAAGCAATTCATATCGTGCTATTGTCTCTTCCAGTTCGGGAATGTCTTCAGGGTTAAAAAGACGCTCCTCTATCTGGCTTTTTTCTTCTTTCGGAATAATAGATTGATCAATACTTCCATACCTTCTCTGTAACTCAATCAACCTCTGCACATTTGTTGTAAATGTTACAAACTCCCTGGTTATATCCTCAATATTACCATCAATTACTGATTCAACTCTATCACATCGAAAACCCTTCATTTTCCAAACATACAATTTGGCTCTATACTCTTCCCTCAGCTCTTCCTCTACTGAACCCTTCTTGAGGGTTTCTGGCATATCATTTTCAATCTCTTTTATAAATTCCTTAAATACATTGGATTGCGTAAGTGGTTTCTCCCCTTCTTTCTTCTTATAAGTCCTGATATTATTGAGATATCCAAAAAATTCCTTGACAGTTGAAACCTCGCTTTTAAGAATGTTCTGCTGCATACCTTCATCTAAATCTGGGGCATAATTTCTAAATAATAATTTTTTATCTTCGTCATCAAGTGGGTATATCTTCAGGGTTATACCCCTTTTTATTTTGTTCACGATCTCTTCATTAAAAGGAAGCTTATCAGGCTCATATACACCCGTTAATACGATCTGTCTACCTTCTTCAAAAAATTTATTCATCAAGGAAATAAGTTTTTTTTCGTTCTCTTTATTGGGTCTTATTAAACCAATATCCTCAATAATAAGCAGATCATTTCTATTAATATCCTCAATGCTTTTTTCACAGAATTCCGAAGGAGTCAAAATCATTTTTTTGCCTTTAAATTTATTGAATATCTCTTTAATTATCTCAGTCTTACCACTACCCCTTTGGCCATATATGTATATAGGATTATATTCACTTTTTCTTTCACAGGCAAACTGAATTGCCTTTGCTGCTTCCTTATTAAAATTCGAAATGATCATTCAAGCCCCAATTTCATTTTTATTGATTTTAAAACCTGCATCCCAATTTCTTTGAATGTGGATGCTACGCCTTCACCTTTAATTGCTATTGACTCAAAATACTTAAATCCGTTTGGATTCAATGACTTTTCAAGTTGTGATACCGAAACTACATCGGGTAAATCTCTTTTATTGTATTGTATAACAATCGGGACTTCATCCACTGACAATCCGTTTTTTTCCATATTTTCAATCATATTTTCCATACTAACGATATTATCCTCAAATCTTGAATCTGAAGAATCGGCAACGAAAACAATGCCATCTGCACCCTGAAGTACAAGTCTTCTTGTCGAATCGTAATATACCTGGCCAGGAACTGTATAAAGCTGAAATCTCGTTCTGAAACCACGAAAATTACCAAGTTCTATGGGTAAAAAATCAAAAAATAGTGTTCTATCTGATTCAGTTGCAAGGGATACGAGGTCGCTTTTTTTATCCACAGGAATCTTCGTAAATAGAAATTTTAAATTTGTAGTCTTACCAGCTCTACCCGGCCCGTAGTATACAATTTTACATGTAATTTCTTTTGACGCGTACTTAATGAGAGACATATTTATTTACCAAATCAACCAATCTTGAGGCATTTACAAAAATATCTCCTGTAAATAATCCTTCACTAAGAGCAATCCCATCCACACCCTTCTTCATTACAGCTCTAACATTACTAATATTGATGCCCCCAATGGCAATGACAGGGATTTTCACACTTTTTTTTATTTCTTTAACAACCTTATCCTCTACCTCTGCTATATCTTGTTTTGTATTACTATGATAAAACGCTCCTAACCCTAAATAATCTGCACCCTTTACCTCAGCCTCTTCCGCTTCTTTTTTATTCCCAACACTAACCCCAATTAAACCCTGGAATATTCCTCTCACTTTATCAACAGGTAAATCACTCTGCCCAAGATGAACACCATGTGAATGGGAGAGAATTGCTATATCAGGCCTGTCATTTACAATTAAGATAGCACCATAATTATCACATAATTCTCTTAACACCAAAGCCTTTTTGTATTTATATCTATCATCCATCTCTTTCTCCCTGTATTGGATAGCTTTTATTCCACCCTTAAGGGCGAGTTCTACACCTTTCTCTATGTTTTCTCCAAGATATTTCCTATCAGTAATCCCAATAATCTTAATATCCCAATTTCTTGATATATTCAGTATCTATTTCTCCTTTTTGAAAACCCTCACTATCAATTATCTTTTTGTGAAGTGGTATAGTAGTATCAACACCTTCAATTATAATCTCATTTAAAGCCCTTCTCATTCGATTGATTGATTCATTTCTATCAATACCATACGAAACTAATTTCATTAAAAGAGAGTCATAAAATGAAGGGATTTGATATCCCTGATAAATATGGGTATCCACCCTGATTCCAGGTCCACCTGGAATATGCAGATTTTCTATTTTACCAACGCTAGGTACAAAACCAGACGAAGGGTTTTCTGCGTTAATCCTAACCTCTATTGAATGACCATTAAATTTTACGTCTTTCTGTCTATAAGTAATCTTCTCTCCCATCGCAATCTTAATTTGCTCCTTCACAATATCGATTCCTGTAACCAGTTCAGTAACAGGGTGTTCAACTTGAATCCTTGTATTCATTTCCATAAAATAAAATTTTTTCTTTTTATCCATAATAAATTCCATAGTTCCAGCTGAATAATAACCTATAGATTTCGCTCCCTGTATCGCTATGTTACCCATTTTCTTCCTCGTCTCTGGCGTAACAATCGTAGAGGGTGACTCTTCCAGTAGCTTTTGGTGTCTTCTTTGAATAGAACACTCTCTCTCGCCTAAATGAATGATATTCCCATCTTTATCTCCTAAAATTTGTACCTCAATATGCCTGGGATTTTCAATATATTTTTCAATATAGAGTCTTCCATCACCGAAAGATGCCTCTGCTTCCGACATAGCCATTCTGAAGGAAGAAGATAACTCCTTTGCATCTCGTGCAATTCTCATACCCCTACCTCCTCCCCCACTTACAGCTTTAATGATTACTGGATATCCCGTAGAATCAGCTATCTCAAGGGCTTTTTCTACTTTTAATACTGGACCATCACTACCTGGAATAACAGGTACACCTGCATTTTTCATAGTTCGTTTCGCCTCTGACTTATCTCCCATCTTTGAAATTGATGCAGGAGATGGTCCAACAAAAATAAAACCACTTGTAATACAAGTATCAGCAAATACAGGGTTTTCTGCAAGGAAACCGTACCCGGGATGAATAGCATCTGCACCTGTTACTTCTGCAGCTGCAATAATCATTGGTATATTTAGATAACTCCTGGCTGGTTGAGCTGGGCCGATTCTGATGGACTCATCTGCGAGATATACATGTAGGGCATTTTCGTCGCCTTCGGAAAATACGGCGACAGTGGCAATTCCGAGCTCTTTGGCTGCTCTTATAATTCTAACAGCAATCTCTCCTCTATTTGCAACAAGAAGTTTCTTTATCATTAATTCTATCCCCACCCCGCTTGCATCGTTTCTATACCCTTTAATTTCATCTTAAATTCATCAGGATTTGTTACATTTTCAATGGCAGTTTCTAAATCGATTACACCACGTTTATAATACTCCATGATAGACTGGTCAAAAGAATGCATACCATACTGGTCACCCTCTACAATTGCGTCTGGAATTTTTAATGTCTTAACTTCATCCAGAAGGTATTCCCTTATCAGGGGTGTTGCAACAAGTATCTCAGTTGCAGGCATTCTTCCCTTGCCATCTTTAGTTGGAAGAAGTCTGAGTGATATAACGCCAACAAGGGTAGCTGAAAGAAGCACTCTTATATGTTGCTGTTGATAGGGTGGATAAAAACTTATTATTCTGTTTATTGTCTCAGCAGCATTTAGTGTATGAAGCGTAGAAAATACAAGATGACCTGTATCAGCAGCCTTTAGAGCAATATCCATTGTTTCAACATCCCTGATTTCACCGATCATTATAACGTCAGGATCTTGTCTTAGAATATAGCGAAGGGAATTGCCAAAAGAGTTTGTATCACTTCCGACCTCTCTTTGAGAAATAATAGATTTTTTATCCTTAAAAAGATATTCAATAGGATCCTCAACTGTTATAATATGTTTATTCACATTCAAATTAATATGTTCTATCATTGCTGCAAGTGTTGTTGATTTTCCAGAACCTGTTGTACCAGTTGCGAGAACAAGACCCCTCGGTCTCATTGAAAAATCTCTCAATACACCTGGGAGATTCAATTCTTCAATTGTTTTTATCTGGTGAGGTATTATCCTCATTGCGATTGCAATACTCCCTCTCTGAACGTATATATTTACTCTGAATCTTGCAAGACCCTTTAACCCAATAGCAAAATCTGCCTCTTTCTGTTTTGAAAATTTTTCCTGCTGTTCCTTTGTCATCAATGAGGCAGCGGCTTTCCTTAAATCATCATTAGACAAAGGCTCCATATTAAGTGCAGTAAGGCTACCATTTATTCTCATTACAGGAGGACTACCAACCTTTAGATGTAAGTCTGAAGCCTCCAACTTTATCATTTTTGCAAGGAGATTTTTTAGTTCCATGGTATTCCTCCTTATGAAACAGGTTCAATTAGGAATAATTCTTGACCGTACTCTACAGGCTCTTCATTCTTGACCAATATCTCAACAACCCTACCAGCTATATCTGCAGTAATTTCATTCATCAATTTCATGGCTTCTATTATACATACTGTTTGACCTGGCTTAACCATATCACCAACCTCAACAAAAGGCGGTGCATTCGGTGCAGGTGCCCTGTAAAATGTCCCCACCATAGGGGATTTTATTGGAGTAAGGTTTCTCTGTTCTTTTCGTTCCTCTTCCCTTACCTCTTCAATATTTTCTTGCACCTTAGTTTTCTTTTGTTTTCCAGGAGATTTGGCTACCTCGGTTTCAATCACACTGCCATTCTTACTTATTTTTATCCTTGTTCCAAATCTGGAAATTTCAATTTCATTTATATTACTCTCCTCTACAACTTTAATAAGCCTTCGTATAAATTCTATTTTCATACTCACCTCTCTTTGTATATATTTTAAAGATTCTTAATACAAAGTCAAGAAATATTTTATTTTGTGTGATTATTATAAAAAAATGTTACACAGGAGAAGGTAGAAGTAAAGTAGAGAGAGCAGCAAGGTAGAAGTCAAGATAAAAAGAAAAGCCTCACGGTCTTTATGACTTCCGCATTCCCACTTCTCACTTCTGCATTTTCTATACCTTCTCTAATGTGACATCTATAAATAGTAATAACAATAATCTAATATGTTATTGACATACTTTGTAACTTCATATATAATTATGTTGAAATAGAGAAGACAAGATAGTATTATTATAGTAAAACTAACGTTTGAGGTATTTTTTTACCTGGGGAGAAAATGTTTGATACTATTTTTAGAATGTATGATATAAGAGGAATAGCTGATTCGGAATTAACTGATGCCTTTACGTTTAGTTTAGGGCGGGCATATGGCACACTCGTGAGAAAAAATAAAGGTCTTGAGGTTGCAGTAGGTTATGACGCAAGACTAAGTTCCCCCAGGCTTAATGATGCACTATGTGATGGGATAACGTCAACAGGTGTAAACGTTATTTCTATTGGAATGGTTCCAACACCGCTATTATACTTTTCTGTTATACATTTCAACCTGAATGGCGGGATAATGATCACTGGTAGCCATAATCCTATTGAATACAATGGATTCAAAATTATGTTAGGCGAACGGACACTTTATGGAGAGGATATTCAAATATTAAAAAAAATGATATTAAACAAGGAATTTCTTGAAGGTAAAGGTAAGAAAACAACGAAAGATTTCTCAGAAGATTATATAAGTAAGGTTTTATCCATTATTTATCCTTTAAAAAAACTGAAAATTGTAATCGATCCTGGCAATGGAACAGGGGGAATCATTGCGAAGAAAATATTTAATAAACTTGGAGCTTCTATTGAGTGTATAAACTGTGAACCAGATGGAAGATTTCCCGCCCATCTCCCTGATCCAACTATTCCTGAATATATGGAATCCTTAAAACAGGAGGTAATTGAGAATAAAGCAGATATTGGGGTTGGATATGATGGGGATGCTGACAGGATAGGTGTTATAGACGAAAAGGGAAATATAGTATGGGGCGATAAAATACTTGCCATTTTCGCAAAATATGCTATCAAAAGATTTCCAAATTCCTATGTCATTTTTGATGTAAAATGTTCACAGGGAGTCGAAGAGTATATTGAATCAATCGGTGGAAGACCCGTTATGTGGAAAACAGGCCATTCACTCATTAAGGCAAAGATGAAACAATTAAATGCTCCACTTGCAGGTGAAATGAGTGGCCATATTTTTTGTGCCGGTGACTATTATGGCTATGATGATGCGATTTTTGCTTCAGCCAAACTTTACGAAATATTATCTCGTTCAGATAAAACTATCTCAGAGATGCTTTCTGAGATACCAGCATACTATTCTACGCCTGAAATTAGATTAGAAACAAGTGAAAATAAAAAATGGAAAATTGTCGAGGATGTAAAGAATCATTTCAGCAAAAATTTTCCTGTTATAGATATCGATGGTGCAAGGATTAAATTTAAAGATGGTTGGGGACTCGTCAGGGCGTCAAATACTCAACCTGTCATTGTGGCTCGTTTCGAAGCAAAAACCCCGGAAAGGTTAAAAGAAATCGAAAATATAGTCCTGGGATATATCAATGAAAGAAAAGATCAACTCTGATTATTTGATTGAAATAATAAAGGGATTAGGAATTAATGTCTTTATGGATAGGATTCTATCCCCGGGAGGATACTGTAGGCTATACAACAAAAAATATATTATTATAAGTAACAAAATCCCTGAGCCCTATAGACTAAGAATTCTCAAAGAAATACTAAAAACATTGATAAATGAGAATATCTACGTTGAACCACGAATAAGAGATTTTATAGAGAATGAATAAAAAAGTTTACTTTATCCCTCTAAAGACAAGAAAAAGTTTACTCAAAAGAATAATTGAAGTATTACAAAGAAGTACATTCTACAAAATCTTCGAGAAGGGTGATATTATTGCTATTAAACTTCATATGGGTGAAAAAAATAATACTAGCTTTGTAAGGCCAATATTTGTTAAACAAATTTACGAATTCCTTATCTCCTTAGGCACAAAACCCTTCCTTACAGATACGACAACTTTGTATAAAGGCTCAAGATCTACGGCTGTTGATTATCTAAATACCGCCAGCTGGAATGGATTTAATTTCGCCCCCATCATCATCGCTGACGGAATGTTTGGAACTTCCTATGTTCCTGTCAAGATAAACAAAAAACATTATAGTACTGTTAAAATCGCAGAAGCCATAAGAAATTCTGATAAAATTGTTGTAGTTACTCACTTTAAAGGACACGAACAAACAGGTTTTGGAGGGGCAATAAAGAATCTTGGAATGGGATGTGCTATAAAAGAGGGCAAACTCTCAATGCATTCAAATGCAATTCCCATCATAAAAGAAGAATATTGCACAGGATGTAAAAAATGTGAGATATTCTGTCCTGTTGATGCAATAAGTATGGTTAATAGAATTGCGGTCATAGATAAAAAAAAATGCATTGGATGTGGTGAATGTATAGGAATCTGTCCTTTCAATGCAATAAAGATAAAATGGGATGCACCTATAAGAAGTCTGGTTGAAAAAATGGTCGAGTATGCCTATGGAGTTGTGTTTTCCAAGCAGGCAATTTACATAAACTTTCTCACAAATATTTCTCCCCAATGCGATTGTTACCCATTTAGCGATGCCCCCATTGTTCCTGATATAGGAATACTACTCTCTAATGATCCTGTTGCAATTGATCAGGCGTCCTTTGATCTTGTAAAGGGTTCGAATTGGACCCAGAATTACGACTATTCTCAAGAAAAAGTTGATAAATTCGAAGTAGTTAATAGAGGAACTTTCCCTGAGTATCAACTTGACTATGCAGAAAAAATTGGATTAGGAAAAAGACAATATGAGCTCAAAAGAATTGGATCATAAGACAATAAGAAAAACTCAGATTATTGAAAATCTCCTTTCTGGAATGACAACTTCTTTTGATATGAAGAATGTCGCTACAAACTTTTTAAAAACAATCGTTGAAGGTATTAGTGCAGGAGAAGGAAGTCTCCTTCTTAAAAGAGATCAGAAGCTCTTTTTCTTTGCTAATTATAGAGGACCAAAGAATATTGTTGGCAAAGAAATAAAAATAGGTATGGGGCTCTCTGGAATTGCCGCAAAAAAAAGAAGTATAGTTGTCTCGAATGATATTAAAAATGATAAGAGATGGTTAGAATTGATAAAGGATGAAAACTACCATCCAATAAATCTTGTTGCTGCTCCAATTATAATCGATGGCAGGCTTGTAGGGGTCATTGAATTAATGAATAAAAAGGATGGGTTCAACGAAGATGACATAGAAATTATAAAGAGTGTAATTCCTGTATTTGGTTTTGAAATAGAACGAATGAGATTATATGATATCAACCAAAGAGAGTTAGATAAGCTTAAAGCTCTCATCGACATATCCCTCCAATTTGGTGGAATGCTCGACTTACAGACACTCCTCGAAAAGATAATGGAAATTGCAAGAGAAACCCTCAATGCCGAGGCAAGTTCTATTTTTTTAATAGATGAAGAGAAAAAAGACCTCTATTTCATTGCGGCTACAGGAGAAAAAAAAGAGTCATTAAGAGAAATAAGAGTGCCCTGGGGAAAAGGGGTTGCTGGCTGGGTTGCTGCACATGGTGAGACCCTTTATGTTCCTGATGTTTCAAAGGATCCTCGATTCTACTCTGGCGTGGATAAAAAGACAAAGTTCATTACAAAATCAATTATTGCTGTCCCCCTAAGAAGAAAAAATAGAATTGTTGGTGTTTCAGAAGTCCTTAACAAAAGAGGAGGCGAGCACTTCAGCGAGGAAGACATTACGCTTTTCGAGGCAATAGCAAAGCAGGCATCCGTTGCAATAGAAAATGCCAGCCTTTATAAAGAACTCGAAATACTATTTAGGAATACAATTAGATTGATAGTGAATGCTATCGAAGCAAAAGATCCCTATACAAAAGGTCATACGGCAAGGGTAACTTCATATTCAACACTTATTGCTAAGACGCTAAAACTTTCACCTGATGAAAGAAATGCGCTTGAATTAGCTGCATTATTACATGACGTAGGAAAAATAGGAATACCTGACAGTATTCTACTAAAACCAGGGAAATTATCGAAAAAAGAGTACGCTGTCATAAAACAACATCCTGTAAGGGGAGCAAAAATTATGGAACCATTGAATAAACCACTGGTTATTCAAGGAATACTTCACCATCATGAAAAATACGATGGTTCAGGATATCCTGCTGGTTTAAAAGGAAGAAAGATCCCTATTATTTCAAAGATAATAACTGTCGCAGATGCATTTGACGCAATGACAACCGACAGGCCTTACAGAAAAAGATTGTCACTTACCGAAGCAGTTAGAAGATTGAAGAAAGATGCTGGCACCCACTTTGATCCAAATATCGTAGAAGCATTTCTCGATGTGATCGAAGTGAAACAAGATAGGATAAAAGAAATTATTGGAGAACAGGATAAATTAAAAACTATATTTTAAAAATACATCTCATATTTATATCTCTCTATCTTACAAAATGATTTTACTATAAATCCATAATTATTTTAGAATCGGTGGGACTATCCTCTGGCCAAGTGCATCCTTTTCACCAGGCGTATTATCAAAAACCTCAATAATATAAAAGATAAGTCCAATAAATTGTCTTTTGAACTCACCATGAAAGTAACTATGGATCATATTTGTGTATTTAATGCAGTCTTTTTCGTATGTTCCTGGTGTATTGTCTTCAGGATGAATTACCCTAGCGATAGTTCTTATTTCAAAGCTGGGGAAATCTAGAAAAACAATTGTGGCTATTGGGTTCGCCATCAGATTCAAAAAAGAATGTGTCTCAAAATCTGGGGTCGTATATAATTCTAGAGACACTTGAAGCTTATCATTTAATTGTTCGGGGTTTCTGTATAGGCTCTTTATAAATTCCATCTTTTTCATAGGAGAATCTGAAAAAGTATTCCTCATATATTTTATTTTTTCCTTAATTAAATCCTCTTTAGGAACAAATCCTATTCCTTTGACAGCGTTATTCAGAGAAAACTTTGAATCCCTCCTTTTAACACCATAAGAAGCGATCATACCAGAATGAGGCCCAGCAAGTGAAGGTTCTTCACCTTTCATCATTTTATTCAGTGTCTCAAGTCTTTTTGCAACATTCCATTTCATAAATTTTTCTGGCAGTGCTCTAATACTATACTCTCTCCACCTTCCATCTATTTTAGCCCTTATTATTCCATTGTTCGCCTCAGAAGAGTCAACAGTTTTCTGAGAAAATTTGCCGTTTTTCCAGAAATGATATTTTCTCGAATGTTCATACTCACCCCCAAAAAGCTGCGTTATACCCCCACCAAAAAAAATGCTCATTCCAGCAATCTTTAAAAAATTCCTCCTTGATATTCTCATTTTCTTTTCCCCTTCTTTTTCTGTGTTTCGTCTGATTTGTTCTCTTCCTTTTCTTCTCCAGGTTCCTCAATATCCTCTTCTATGCCCTTTAAGGCTTTTTTAAATTCCCTAATTCCCTTTCCAAGTGCTTTACCTGCCTCTGGTAATTTTCTAGCACCAAAAATAAGAAGAATAACTACCAGAATTAAAATAATCTCTGGCCATCCAATTGTTCCAAACATATTTCTCTCCTTTTTTTTAATTATATACTACTTATAAATCATGTCAATAAATTTTTATTACCCTAGTTACTACTATATGCCCATTCATAAAGACTATGATATCTTATAAAGCAATCAGATGGCAACTTAATATTAAGAAAAATCTCCCGAATGATAAATCGGCGATTCAAAACTTGTTTCTCACTTGACAAAATATGCCTGAATCATATAATCTCATTATGCTTGACAAAAAAATAAATGAAAAAACTGCAGTAATTGGAATAGTGGGTCTAGGTTATGTAGGTATACCATTGGCCTTTTCTTTTCTACAAAAGAACTATAAGGTGATTGGTATAGACCTTTCTAACGAAAAACTCCATATGTTAAAAAAGGGGATTTCATACATAGATGATGTTACAAATGAAGATATTAAACCTTATGTAAAGAATGGCCAATTTACTTTTTACAATGATTACAAAATGATTTCTGATTGTGACGTCATAAATATCTGTGTTCCTACACCGTTTACTGCAACAAAGGATCCGGATCTCAGATTCGTAATGGCAGCAGCAGAAGAAATTTCAAAATACCTTAGAAAAGACCAACTCATTATTTTAAAAAGTACCACATATCCAGAAACCACAGAAAAAGAGGTGCTCCCCATACTTGAAAAAAGCGGTCTAAGTGTCGGCAAAGATTTTTTTCTCTCTTTTGCTCCAGAAAGAGTAGATCCAGGAAACAAAAAATTTAGGCCTCACGAGATTCCCGTTGTAGTTGGTGGTGTCACTCCTGAATGCACAAGGCTAACTGCCCTACTCTATAAAAAAATAGTTGATAAGGTTCACATTGTATCCTCACCGAGGGTTGCAGAAATGACAAAATTACTCGAGAATATATTCAGGAATGTAAATATAGCACTTGTGAACGAGCTTGCACTCTTATGTGAAAGAATGGGCAATATCGATATATGGGAAGTTATTGAAGCTGCGAAAACCAAACCATTTGGGTATATGCCCTTTTACCCAGGCCCTGGCCTTGGCGGACATTGTATACCAATTGATCCATATTATCTCTCCTGGAAAGCAAGAGAGTATGATTTTCATACTTCTTTTATTGAATTATCTGCAAGAGTAAACGAAAATATGCCATACTATGTTGTAGATAAACTTCAATATATCCTGAATCAAAATAATATTATGCTGAAGGGATCTACTATATTTATTCTTGGCGTTGCATTTAAAGAAAATATAAAAGATACGAGAAATTCTGCTGCGATTAGAATAATAAAACTGCTCTCCCCTCGAGCAGGAAAAATCTTATATAATGATCCTTTCGTTCCACAGATTACTATAAATAACAAAACCTATAAATCTACAGAAATAACTGAAAAAACTTTAAAAAGTGCAAATGCCCTTGTAATTATCGATGCACATGATTTTTATGATTTTAATTTTATTGTAAAACACTCAACAATAATTCTTGATACCCGCAATGCCACAAAAGGCATAAATTCAAACAAAATTTATAAACTTGGCTTAAGATAATGAAGGCAATTGTTACTGGAGGCGCTGGATTTATTGGCTCTCATCTTGTTGATAGGCTACTCAAAGAAAAGAATCAAGTTTTAATTATAGATGACTTATCAACAGGTAAAAAAAATAACCTTAATACAAAGGCACGATTTCTGAAACTGGATATTCGGGATAGAACAATTGACCACATTTTTTTATCCTTTAAACCTGACCTTGTTTTCCATCTTGCTGCACAAATAGATGTAAGGAAATCCCTGAAGGATCCACTATTTGATCAATCTGTTAATATTGGTGGAACGATTAACATCATAAAAGCCTCCATCAAAGCAGGGGTGAAAAAATTTATATTTTCATCCACAGGTGGGGCCATATATGGCGATAAAGTGTTTGCAGATGAAAAAATGATCCCTGAGCCAATGTCTGCGTATGGCGTCTCGAAATTATCTGCAGAGCATTATTTGCGTATTTTTGGCTTCTGGGAGGATTTGAATTACACTATACTGAGATATGGAAATGTCTATGGTCCAAGGCAAGATCCTTATGGAGAAGCAGGTGTAGTTGCTATATTTTCAAAGGCTTTAATTGAAGATGCAAAACCAATTCTTTACGGTTTTGGAAAAATGAAAAGAGACTACGTATTCGTAGAAGATGTTGTTTCTGCTAATATTCTTTCTATTCATAAAGGTCACAGAGATACATTCAACATAAGCTCAGGGATAGAAACAAGCGTAGAAGAACTTCTAAACCTTCTTCAAAAAATAGCCCATAAGGATACAAAACCTGTGTACAAGCCAAAGAGAGAAGGAGAGGTTGATAGGATATCACTAAATGTCTCCAAGGCAAAAGAAAAACTTGGATGGTCTACTCAATTTACCCTTGAGGAAGGTTTAAAACGAACGTATGATTGGTTTAGAAACCATCTATAATGCTCTTTCTCTTATTCCTTTCTATTAAAGGTCTTTTTGTAATTAGATGGGAACTGGTAAAAGATCAGGAAGTACAAACTATTATTGAAAAATGCAAAAAAAATCACCTGAATACAATAGCTATACAGACATTTGCCAGGGGGGAATCTATATTCAAAAATAAATTTTTCCCGAGATTTGAAGAATTGAAAACTAACAAGGATATACTGAAAATATTAATTGAAAGTGCTCATAAGAACAATATAAAAGTCTTCTCCTGGATAAATGTATTTTACTCGTGGTCTCAAGCACCATTCCCACATAAGGCTCACCATCTTGTTTTTAGCCATCCTGAGTGGTTTATAGTTGACAAATATGGGGAAAAAAACATAGATATGAGTATTATTGAATTAAAAAAAAGAGGTTTGCCAGGATACTTCATTTCTCCTTACGCAATGGATTATGAAAAAATGCTACATAAATATTTGTTTACATTGATTAATAATTATCCCATAGACGGTATAATATTTGATTATTTAAGGTACCCATCCTCAATCTTCGGTTATGAAAATCCTGCAGTTGAAAGCTTCTTCAAGAAATACTATATTACCCCCAAAGATCCTCTGACTTTCATACTCAATGGGAACATAAAATTAATTTTCTCGCAGGACAGAACTTCGCAAATTACAGCATTCCTACAAAAACTAATTTCTGATATCTCATTACCTTGCGGTGTCTGTGTTATGTCGGATAGTAAAATTGCAAAAAGATTTTATTATCAAGATTGGGAAACATGGTTATCGAAAGGTATCGTGGATTTTGTTATTCCAATGATTTACACAAACGACACCAATAATTTCTACAGGCAAATAAAAAAACTCCCTAAAAAGGCCTATCCATCATTAGGAGCTTTCATATGCAACCAAACTAATATTAAAAAAGAGATAAATATCTTAAAAAGAAATGGATATCATTCTTATTTTGTATTTTCTGCTAACTCTTTAAATTAGACTATTCGTCTGCCCAAAAAAGGATTCTTCCACAATTTGGGCAAGTATGTATACGTTCGTTTTTACCCTTCTGAGAAACGAGAGAGGTAGGAAGAAGCATAAAACAACCCTGACATATGCCTGCAACTACTGGGACTACTGCATTACCATATCGTTCCTTTAATCGCTGGTATTTTCTGAGGAGATGTGGTTCAATATGAGAGAGTATACTTTCCCTTGCTTTGTTAAATTCCTCAATGTCCTCCATTTTATAACCTGCTTTTTCCTCCCTTTTCTTATCCTTAATAAGCATATCAATCTCCTGTAGAGATATTAGATAAACTAATTGAGAATTCATTTTGATTTATCTAAAAGCCGTTCGAGTTCTCTCAAAAACTCTTCTTCTTTTTCAATATTAAATATCCTCTTATCGTTTGCAATCTTTCTTGATATCTCTGCAATCTTGCCAAGGGTTATTAAATATCTATTCTTGAAATCAATAGGGGGAGCAACTACAAGAAAAATCAACCTAACAGGTTTATTGTCAAGAGATTCAAAATCAATTGGGTTTTTCAATCTTGCAACAACAACACAAAGATCTCTGGGAATAAGGCTTCTGGCATGAGGAACAGCAATACCGTGCCCAATCCCTGTAGAACCTAATTTTTCTCTGCTTATTATGGCACTAAATAATATTTCCTTTTTTTCATCACTGTTTATAGGAAGATATCCAACTATCTTTTTAATCGCTTCTGTTTTATCTTTTGCTTCAAGATCCAAGATAACTTTTATAGATTTAAAAATCTCTCTAAACTTCATATCTCCTTTTAACATACTTCTTCAGGTTTGTCAATAGAATTTTTTAAAAAAAATAATTGTTAACCCTTGACAAAAGATAATTTTTAATTATTATTATTATGGAAATCGTGTAAAGATAATTATAGATAAAAGGAGGTGATAATATGGCTAAAAGAGATATTGCTAAATGGGATCCATTCAGAGATTTAATATCCCTTAAGGATGACTTTGACAGAATATTCAAGGAGTATCTTGGAATTCTACCCGAAAAAGGTGAGGAAATTTGGTTTCCAGCTGTGGACATAAAGGAAACCAGAGACAACATTGTTGTTACTGCAGAATTGCCCGGTATGAAAAAGGAAGATGTCAAGGTTACCATCCACGGAGACCAGCTATCTATAAGCGGTGAAAGGAAGTTAGAAAAAGAGGAAAAAGATGAAACTTACCACAGAATTGAACGCTCCTATGGTAAATTTCAAAGAGTAATAACACTCCCTGTAGAAGTTGACGAGAACAAAATTAAAGCTTCTTATGAACATGGTGTCCTTAAAATAAATCTTCCTAAATCTGAGAAATCTAAACCAAAAGAAATCGAGGTCTCTGTGAAGTAAAAAAGGGGGGGGAAAAGCCCCCCTTTTCTTTGGACTAAAAACAACTATACATTACATCACGAGAAACACTTTTACTATCAACAAAAACCCTGGAAAAAATATCACTAAAGATAAAATTTTTTTTACTAATCTAATATCTTACATTGTACAGGAATAAACCTTGAGGAGGGGCTATTCCTGGCCTCTTTATTTTTCCCAAGAAAATAAGGGCTAAATCCTCGATCTTCATTTTGCCAGTGCCCAGACTAATAAGTGTACCAATTATCCCCCTAACCATCCTTCTGAGAAATCTATTTGCTTCAATTTCAATAATGACAGTTTCATTATCTTTTAACATATCTACCCGCAGAACCGTGCATTTTCCAGAATCCTTTGTAGAAAGATGAGTATAATCCTTCTCTCCTCTAAACATATCCGTTGATTTTATCATTATATCGAGGTTTAAAGGATGAGAAAATTCCCATACATACCTCCTTCTGATGGGTGACCTCCCTAAAAACAAATAATATCTATAAGTTCTAGAAATAGCGGAAAATCTGGCATCAAAATCTTTTGGAACTGATTCTATGAACTTTATGTAAATATCATTATTAAGTAAACTATTCATACTTGCCATTAATCTTTCTAAACGTATATCTTTTTCTAAGAAAAAATTCGCGACCTGACCTACTGCATGCACTCCTGCATCTGTTCTCCCCGAACCTTTTACACTTGTTTTTTCACCAGTAATACGCCTTATGACCCTTTCTATATCCCCCTGGACAGTTCTCTTTGAGGGTTGCCTTTGCCAACCATAGAAATCTGTCCCATCATATTCTATCGTGATTTTTATATTCCTCATATAAATATAACAAGAAAAATAGGTAAAAAAGCATATATCAAGAAAGCTATATCAAGATAATACTCTCTCTTTCTTACAAGTAGAGTCCTTCTTTCACCGGGTTCAAAACCTCTGGCTGACAATGCATTCCCCAGTTCATCTCCTTTTCTAATAGCAGATAGAACAACAGGGAATAATATAGAAAATACAGCCTTTCCTATTTTAATGTTAATACCTCTCGCTCTTTGAGCTAACAATATCCTTCGCCCTTCTGCAAAGAGTGTTGGGATAAACCGCATTGATAGGCCAAGCATAAAAGGTATCTCTCTAAGAAGGGTTTTCTTGATATTGAAAAAAAGTCCTGCTAATCTATCAGAAAGGTCAAATGGATAAGTTGTCAATGTAAACACAGAAGCAGATAGAATAAGCAACATTAAACGCATAGAAAAAATTACACCATTTCTTAACCCAGCTTTTGTAATGTGTAAAAAACCAACCTGAAATATAATTTCACCGGGGGTTAAAAATGCGTGAAATAACATCGTAAAAACGAAAAGAATCAGGAAAGGGGTAAAGATTTTTAAGACCCTTTTAAAAGAAATACTTGAAAAGAAAAAAGGGGCAATCGCCAATATAGTTAAAATAAGATAATCTTTTATATCTTTGGTAATTAGTACAACAACAGCAAAAATAAGTGAAAATACAATTTTTATGAGAGGATCAACCCTTCCAAGAGTGGATTCTACTTTGGGAAAAATGTTGTATCCAAAGATTATATCACCCCCCTCTGCATAATATCATGCAGATGAATTATCCCTATAGGAGTATTTTTTTTATCTGTCACTATTAATGCTGTTATCCTATTTTCTTCCATTTTTTTGATTGCACTCTCAACATATTCATCTGGTGATATTATTTTGGGGTTCTTTGTCATGATATCGCTTGCTTTAAACTCAAAAATATTTTTGTTGCCTTTCAACGCCCTTCTCAAATCACCATCTGTAATAACACCAACAACCTTATTTCTCTTGTCAACTACACTGGTAATTCCTCTCTTAGAAGTCATTTCGAGTATAACTTTTTCCATTCTTACATCCGTTTTTACTATAGGTACATAAGATCCAGTCAACATTAAATCCTTTACAAGATACATTAATTTTTTACCAATGGTTCCCGCAGGATGAATTCGTGCCAATTCTTCTTTTGTAATATTTTTTAATTTTAATAATACTATGGCAAGCGCATCTCCCATTACAAGCGAAGCAGTTGTTGAGGTTGTTGGGGAAAGATTGTAAGGACAGACTTCTCCATTAACCTTCACTTCAAGACATACATCTGATATCTTTGCAATCTGGGAATGAGGAGAAGAAGTAATAGATATGACAGGTATCCCAAAATTTTTCATTAAAAGGGCTACATTTATAACCTCTTCGGATTCTCCGCTCTTAGAGAGAATGAGTCCTACGTCATTTTTTCTCACCAGACCAATCTCTCCATGCAAGGCTTCCGTAGGATGAATAAAAAAAGCAGGTGTACCAGTACTGGAAAATGTAGAGGCAATTTTTCTTCCTGCCAGGCCTGATTTGCCAACACCTGTCACAATTACCCTTCCTTTACACTTAGATAAAATACCAATAGCCTCAAAGAAATGTTTCCCAATTCTCTTAGAAATATTTATTAATTCCTTTCCTTCTTTAGCGAATATACCTCTCGCTATCTCAATAATCTGCTGCTCTAAGTTCTTTGAGTAACTCATTTACTGTTTTTCTCCATACACCATTTTCTTTCAAGATTAACTCACATACCTCTCTCACTGCCCCGTCGCCCCCATTAACATTTGTAATATACTTAGATATCTCTTTAACCTCTTTACAGGCATTTCTCACAGCAACAGGAAAACCAACGCTTTCAAGTGCTGGAATATCAAGAATATCATCACCAATAAAGACTGCCTCTTCTTTTTTAATATTGTAATTATAAAGAAGTTCTTCAACAATTCGTTTTTTATTCCTTATACCCACCCATACCTCTTTTATTCCGAGATCCTCCGCTCTTCTATAAATCATATTAGAATTTCTACCTGTAATAATAGCGACCAAGATACCCGAACGGACACACAGGTTCAAACCCAGCCCATCATGAGCATTAAATATCTTGAATTCATCACCCACATCAGTATATGCAATACTACCATTAGTTAAAACGCCATCAACATCCAAACCTAAAAATTTATACATACTCTTTTACAAGGTTATGAATCCGGAGAAGTTGAATAAGAAAAGATTTCATTTTGTCAAGTGGATACATACTTGCAGCGTCTGACAATGCTTTAGAAGGTTCAGGGTGCGTCTCTATAAAAACCCCGTTCACACCAGTAGCAACACCTGCCCTCCCAAGAGGTTCAATAAACTCCCTCTCTCCACCTCTTGGATCCTTTGAAGGAATTCCGTATACTCGCACAGAATGTGTAATATCAAAAATTACTGGGTAGCCCGTTTTCCTAATAATGGGGAACGAACGCATGTCTACAATAAGCCTATGATACCCAAAGAATGTTCCTCTCTCGGTAACTATTATATTCTTATTTCCGACATACTCCACTTTGCTAATTGAATTTTTAACATCCTCTGGTGGGATAAATTGGGATTTTTTTATATTTATTGGTTTTCCCGTTTTTCCTGCAGCAAAAAGTAAAGATGTCTGCTGTGAAAGAAAAGCTGGTATTTGAAGAACATCCAGAACTTCCGCAGCTGGCTCTACTTGATCAACAGAATGAATATCGGAAAGAACAGGTATATCAAGGGATTCTTTTACTTCTCTCAATATTTTCAAGCCTTCTTTTATGCCAGGACCCATATAATTCTCAGGGGATGATCTGTTATCTTTCAGGAAAGAGGCCTTAAAGATAAATCCTATCCCCAACTCACTGGACAGTTTTTTTAGGGTTTCAGCAATTAAAAAAACATTGTCTCTGGATTCAATTACACAGGGACCAGAAATAAGAACAAATGGTGCACCTCCACCTATGTATAAATCATCCCTTATTTTAATCTTTTTTTGCATATTCTACCACCTTTTCTGCAAATCCTAAAAACAGAGGGGCTGGATCTTCTATTCTTGATTTAAATTCCGGATGAGCCTGTGTTGCAACAAAATATATATGATCTTTTAACTCAACAAACTCCATTAAGTATTCATTCTCAATAGATACGTGATATCCAGAAAATATCATTCCCTCTTTTTCAAAACTATCTATATATACAGGATTTACTTCATACCTATGCCTATGTCTTTCAACAACGAACGGATCATTCAATTGAACATTCCCTACCCTAAAAGGGTCAAGATTGCCGACAGTTTCTTTATCCTTCATCATCCTACCAGTTTTTTTATATAGTTCAAAAACCTTCACCCCATCTATTACCTGGGCTACATATGCACCAAGTCGCATAGAGGCACCGTATTTCTTTATTTGAAGTATTTCTTTTTGTTTTGGTAATAGATCAATTACTGGATATGGAGTCTTCGGGTCAAATTCAGTTGAATTTGCCTTTACCATACCTAAAACATTTCTTGCAAACTCAACAACAGCAAGCTGCATACCAAGACATAGACCAAGAAATGGTATACCTTGCTCTCGAGCAAACCTAATCGCATTTATTTTACCCTCTATTCCTTTGTTACCAAAACCACCGGGCACAATTATACCTGAAAACCCATTTAGAACTTTTGCAGGCTCCTCTTCCTCCAACCTTTTTGCATCTACCCAATTGATTTTTAATTGGGTATCGGTATGGGCACCAGCATGTTCAACAGCCTGGTTTACTGAAATGTAGGAATCAGTCAAAGTAAATTCTCCTACATCGATGTACTTTCCAACTATAGCTATATCAATAGTTCTGGAAGGCTGCAGAATTCTTTTGACAAGTATTTGCCAGTCAGACCAATCCGGTTTCCTTCTTGGAGTAAGTGCTAGTTTAGTCATTATTTTAATAGAAAGATTTTCCTTTTCAAAATTCAACGGAACCTGATATATAGTTTCTACATCTGGCGCGGAGATTACAAATTCCGCATCTATATTCGCATAGGTTTCTATTTTCTTTTTTCTTACAAGATCGAGTGGCACCTCTGACCGACAAAGAATAAAATCAGGGAAAATGCCGTGTTGAGAAAGCGATTTTATTGCCTGCTGTGTAGGTTTTGTCTTCATCTCATGAATATGAGATGGAATGGGAAGGTAGGTCAATAATACATAGATGAAATTTTCTTTTCCTTCTTCCCTTTCCATACTTTTCATTGCAAAAAGAAATGGAATATTTTCATAATCTCCTATGGTTCCTCCAATTTCTATCAAACAGACATCATTCCCACCACAGGCGTCCCTTACCCTGCTTTTTATTTCATTAGGAATGTGGGGTATAAATTGGACTGTCTGTCCCAGATATTCTCCTCTTCTCTCTCTATCGATAACAGCCTTATAAATCTGACCTGTGGTAATATTATTCCTTTTGGGAAGATTCTCTCCAAGAAACCTCTCGTAATTACCAAGGTCTTGATCGATCTCTCCCCCATCATCTGTAACCCAAACCTCGCCATGTTCAGTAGGTCGCAATGTCCCCGCATCATAGTTTATGTAAGGATCAATCTTAATTGCAGTTGTTTTAAAGCCATACTCCTTCAGCATTCTTGCAATAGAAGCAGTAGCGACGCCCTTACCGATTCCGCTTAACACCCCTCCAACTACTACTATATACTTCACTTCACTTCCCTCCTTAAAAATACAATTTTTTCTATAGGAAAACCGCCTATCCTTATAAAATAAACACCCTCTTTTTTAAACTCCCTTATCCCAGCCACAATGTGGTTCAAACCAGTATTACAATTTATTTTTTTTGTATAAATATTTCTTCCCATAATATCATATACATTAAATGATAGATTTTTATACTTTTCAAGTAAAAAATAAATATCATAGGTACCATTTTCTGTATTATAACTTATTTTTAATGAATCCTTGGGAAATATACTAATTGCTTGCGAAACTTTATTCCCAGTAATGATAATATCATCAATATAAATTCCCTCTCCGACCATACTATCATTGTCTGACTTCCACGAAAAACATATTGAGAAAGTATCACCCTCTTGTACAGGCAAGTCAAACTCAGACTTATACCATCCCCCCTGAATAGCCTTCAAGGCACCCCCCGAACCTATATAATCAAGGGTATCATTCGTGTCTCCATCCATTAAAATAATATACAATCCATCAGAACCATAGTTTGGGAAGGAGTAGTAATAATAAAAAGAGAGTTTATTTATGTTTGAGGCTATAACAGGAAGAGATATAAGAGAGGCATCCTGAGAATCTGTATATGTAGACTCAATACCACAATACCAGGAATAAGAACCTTGATGGGATCTTCTACTTGAAAGATGCCAATAGTCCCTAACACCAGAATGTGTAAAAAAAGTGTCTGGTGGTTCACAATTATCATAAAAAGAATAATAATTCATAAATCTTAAAGTTGTATCAATTGTACTACCATTTTCTGTAGACAATACTGTCTCTAAATCACCTATAAATGGAGATTGAAAAAAAACAGTATCTTGAATATTTTGGCCTGGTAGTATCTCTCCAATATTCCTGTTTGGGTTGAGTGGAAAAGGAGATGAGAAAATAGCCCTTGTAACACCTGCTGCACTGAAGTGACCAACATTTTTCCATGTAAACAAAATAGCATCGCCCCTGTAATCAACATTGTTTAGGGACATAACAGGGGTACCAATACCGAAATATTTAATTAAAGTATCACCTAATACTGCCAATTTTATTGACACTAAATCTCCATCCATTAAATTTATACCTGGAATTCCATAAAAAGCACTATCAATATAGAGAGAATCCCCGTTGTTAAGGTTCTCTATTGCAGTCAAGCTATCTGTTATATCTATACTGTTACCTGTCACTTTCGCCAGGGCTGAATCGATATCTTTACCTGTATTATTTTTTATACTTAAATCAAAATACATACCCTTACCGGGGAACAAAATATTTTTATTATTTGATGTAATTAAATTCAATTTAATACCAGATTTTCGGTTATGTGTAAACTCAATGGGTAAAAAACCTTCTTTTGTAATTGTTATATTACAAGAATCTGCGTAAATGGGAAATCCTCCTGTAAAATCAGTCTTGAGTATTTTATAATTATTACCCCACTCAACCACGGTTGCATTTTCAACAGGTGTATTATTGTGAACAACAATACAATTGTTTGAATCAAGAAATACAACCCTCATTGTATCTGGGTTTTTCTTCCATACCCTCATAGAGGGATCGCCAAGCAGGTTTATTTGATACTGATGCCATCTATAAACGTTTCTGTCTCTTGAAAGAGGAATAAAGGATACCTTGGTATCCCCCAAAATTTTGCCTATTGTGTCATCCACCTTATTATAAAGAATATTGAAAAACTTCTCGTCAATGATATCAGAATATCCAAAACCAGGGTTGCCAGGAGAACCCCATCCATACCTTGAATTACCTATAAAAGCAACACCCCCTCCACCTGGATTTCTAATATAATGTTCACTTACCGCATCATAATCGAAAGCACCAACCCAACATCCCAGTGAATATACAATTCCGTAAGTATCATTAGAAAGTGTATCCATATCCCCAATAGAAACGTATTGGCCGCTTCTAATCCACATACCTGTATACCACCCATGTCCATTATGATTGATGAGATTGGGGCCAGTATTCATCCCCTGGATAACAGAATCATGATCAGAATTGCCAATTGATTCATACATCCTCATCACATTAATATAGGGAGGTATACACCTATCGATTATTCTATCCTTTGCCTTTCCTCCATCTGTATATGGATCCTCCCAGAGAATCATACCCAGGAAAAGATCTTTTTGAAGATTACTCCCAGGATTTTTTTCATAATTTATTAATTTTCCTATAAATGCATTAACATCCTCTATATGGTCTTTCCGAGCAGGTACTCTCCCCACTGAAACCTCGGGATAAAGATCGACTGAATCCTCCACTTCTCCAAATATTCCATCTTGGTCCCTATCCCAATCCCCATCCAAATCACCGTAGTATAAATCGGCATGAAGGCTATCTTCGTCAGGCATTATTCCTGCTTCAGAACTCATCGCAAATGCAACTCTTGATGGTATTACATCCTCGTCTCCTCCAAGAATAAGATATTTGAGACCACGGTTATAATACAGAGATTTCACAAAATTTCTAATTTTCTCCTGTGTATCTCTTCCAGCACAAGAAGAAACAATACTATCAACTTCAAAGATGCCTGTTTTTATACCTTCTTTCATTTTCCAATTTCTCAGCTCTTCAAAGGCATTTTTAAATTCTCGGTTTGTTATTATTGCAAGATCCAATGAATCTGATATTTTATGTAATATTTTTTTAGTATCATATTTTATAGATATTGTGACACCCTCAATAAGCTGAATTGTATCATTCTTAACCCTTGCAGGGAAAATAATAAATGAAATAATTGATTCATTTCCTTTATATGATACACCTTTGTATTGAACAATCTGTTTTGGATACACATCAAATTTTTTTAATGAGATCCATTTCCTTGGGGGTAGCGACAAAATGGAAGGCACCTGATTTGGTAAAATAGCGCCCTTAACACTCTTCTTGACAGATTTTATATCTTTTATAGCCCAGTGGATATTATCTATCCTTCCATCTGCTTTAATTTCAAGGGGGTAAACGGGAATAGACGGATCGCCTGGAGATGGAAAGGGAACGCATTTTTTTTCTGCTATTTTGATATAGCCATCACTAAAAATTATCCGGGGTTGAAAATTTACATTAATTATTGTCGCTAAGATTAAAATAATCATGATGCTAACGTCCTTTTCACTTTTTCAATATCTGCAGGTACATCTACAGAGATGAGTTCTTCCTCAATCTCAACAACCTTTATTTTTCCTCCAATGCTAAGTGCCCTTAGTTGTTCCAGTTTTTCCGCTTTTTCAAGATAACATTGGTCAGAATTTACAAACCTTTCAAGAAAGTTCTTTCTAAATCCATAAATACCTTTATGAATTAAATAAGAGGGATTCCCATCCACGTAAAAAGGTATTGGTGACCGGGAAAAATAGAGGGCATATCCATTCTCATTAACAACTACTTTTACAATATTTTCATTTCCTGGTTTTCTTTCACGCTTAACAACCGTTGCCATATCAGCTTGAGGATGAGCTAATAATGTTTCTATAACGTTATCGCATATTTTACCTGTTATAAGGGGCTCATCTCCCTGTATGTTTATTATGATCTCTATTGCCTCTTCTTTGACCACCTCCCATATTCTATCTGTCCCTGAAAAGTGAGAAGGGGAAGTCATCCTGGCTTCCCCCCCAATAGATTCAACAAACTTTTTTATTCTTGCATCGTCTGTTGCAACTATTATTTTATTAATCAAATTAGAAGAAGAGACACCTTCCCATACCCACTGAATCATTGGTTTACCAGCTATTAAAGCAAGAGGCTTTCCCGGGAAGCGTGTGGAAAAAAATCTTACAGGTATTACACCTATTATTTTATTCTTCTTTTTTGTCATTCTTTTTTTTCGTCTACCTTATTCTTGTGTTCTTTGATCGAAAGACCCCTCTTCTTTTTTCTCTTCCGATGCAGTTCCAGTATCTTCCTTCCCTTCTTCTTCATAAAATTTCTTTTCGGACAATACTATATTTCTCCCTTTTTGATTTATTTCTATAATTTTTAAATCTAAAATCTCTCCCATCTTATACTTATCAGCGGGTATTTTCATCCCTTTTCTGTATAGATGAGAAAAGGGCACAAACCCTTTTAATCCCTTCTCAAGTTCTACAATCATTCCACGAGGCATAAGTTCTGCAACCTCACCTTTTATATCACTCCCGACTGTATGCCTTCTTACAAAGATCTTTAATGGATCTGGCCCCAATTGTTTTAATCCGAGGGAAATTCTTCTTTTTTCCACATCGATACTCAAGACCTTACATTCTATCTTTTGACCCTTCTTAAATACCTCTCTCGGATGAACAATCCTCTTCGTCCAAGAAATATCAGAAACATGTAGCAAACCTTCTACACCTTCTTCAAGTTCAACAAATACTCCAAAAGTGGTGATATTAGTTATTTTACCCTCAACGGTTGAATCAACGGGGTACTTCTCTCCCACATTTTTCCAGGGGTCAGGGATTGCTTGCCTAAGGCCCAAAGAGATTTTTTGCTCATCTTTGTCCACATCCAGAACAATCGCCTCTACGATGTCCCCAATTTTCATTACTTCTGAAGGATGTTGAATATGCTGGGTCCAAGACATCTCTGAAACATGAATCAAACCCTCAATACCTTTCTCAAGCTCGATGAAAGCTCCATAATCCGTAAGGGAAACTACTCGTCCCTTTACTCTCTTGCCTATCTGATATCGTTCTTCTATGCTATCCCATGGATTAGGCTCAAGCTGCTTTAAACCAAGAGAAACCCTTTCCTGTTCCTTATCCACTTTTATTACTTTTACCTTTATCATATCACCAATGGCAAGTACTTCAGAAGGGTGTGCTATTCTTCCCCAGGACATATCTGTAATATGCAGGAGCCCATCCACTCCTCCAAGATCAATAAAAGCACCAAATTCAGTAACATTTTTTACAACACCCTCAACTATATCACCTTCACTTATTGAGTTGAAAAATCTTTTCCTCTCAAGCTCCTTTTCCTCCTCGAGAATAACCCTTCTGGAAACTACAACATTCCTCCTTTTCCAGTTAAGTTTTATAACCCTTACAGGGATGGTTTTGTTTACAAAATCATCGATATTATTAACAGGTTTAACATCTATCTGTGATCCAGGGAGAAAAGCCTCTATCCCAAACACATTTACCATTAAACCACCCTTAACTCTTCTAATAACCTTACAATCTATATTTGTACCATTTTCATAGCAATCTTTAACATCATCCCAGACCTTAAGGAAATCGGCCTTTTTCTTTGATATTTGTGCAAGTCCCTCCTCTCCTTCAAGATCTTCCAGGTAAACATCTATCTCATCGCCGACTTTTATATCCTCGTCGTCTCTGAATTCTGAGCGGGGCAAAATTCCTTCCGATTTAAGACCAACGTTAACAACGATTTCCTTATTTGTGATTTTAACTATTCTTCCCTTTACCATTCCAATCTTTGGCTCCTTCTTCTCAAAATACTCAGTGAGCAACTTTTCGATTTCTTTTTCGTCGATATCTTCAATTATTGTATTCTTTTTGCTTTCTTTCATACCTAAACCTCCTTAAAACTTTTTATTTTTTTAATAACTTCTTCTATTATCCAGTCTGGCGTTGAAGCCCCTGCTGTTACACCAACCTTTTTTGCATTCTTAAAAAGAGAATCTTGAAGCTCTTCAGACGTTTCAATATGGAAAACCTGGGAGCAATTCATTGCAGCAATCTTTGCGAGTCTAGTTGTGTTTGCACTATTTTTCCCTCCAATTACAATCATAATATCTACAAGCTTTGAGAGCTTTTCAGCTTCTTCTTGTCTCTCTAAAGTTGCGCTACATATAGTGTTAAAAACACGAAGCTCTATTGTTTTAGGCAAAAACTTCAAGGTTACCTTTTCAAGTTTCTTAAAAGACTGTGTCGTTTGTGCTATCAATCCAACTCTCTCACCTTCACCAATTTCAATGTCATCATTGTAGATCTCGGCTCTATTCCTTGTATGACCCAAAATCCCCTGGACTTCAGGGTGATTTTTTTCTCCAATAATTATCACCCTATAGCCATCATCAACTAACTTCTTTGCAAACTGCTGAGCCCTTTTTACATAAGGGCAGGTCGCATCGATAATTTTAAAACCACTCCTCCTTGCCTCTTCCACTATTTGTGGAGAAACACCATGGGATCTAATTACAAGATAACCTTTTGGCACTACCTCATTCAGATCCTCTAATGGTATTATACCTTCTTTTTTTAATTTTTCAACTACTTGTGGATTATGTATAATTGGTCCATATGTATAAACTGGTTCACTCGTTTCCTCCCTAATTCTCCTTGTAATATCTAATGCCCTCATTACACCAAAGCAGAATCCTGCTTTCTTTGCGATTAAAATTTCCACTTATCCATCTCTTTAATTTTATCCAAAATTTTATCTGAAAATTCCTGTGCATTTTTATGTGTAATCGGTATTTTAGGAGGGAATATTGGCTTTCCAAATATTACATACAATGGTTTCCTCCTTAGAAAATGCTCCTTCATAGATTCATGAGTCCCTTTTATAATAACGGGAATAACAGGAACTCCAGCCTTTAACGCAAGATATCCTACTCCTGGGTGCGCAGGAAGAAATTCTCCTGTCTTCGATCTTGTCCCTTCAGGGAATATCATCAATGCTTTACCTTCTTTTAAAAGTTTAAGAGAAAATCTTATAGAACCGATATCGTTCTTTTTTTCTGTATCAGCAGGAAAAACATTGAATCTACCTAAAAACCATCCAAAGATTTTATTCACAAAGAGACTTTTCTTTCCAAAATAATATATAGCCCTCTGTTTTACTGTACTCCCAATAAGAGGGGGATCGTAGTTTGATCTGTGATTGGGAGCAATAATTATTCCTCCTTTTTCCGGAACATTCTCTGTACCCCGCCATTTAAAACCCAGAAAGACACCAAAGAAAAATCTAATAAGGATACTCCCAAGTCTATACTGCCAGGACATGTTTATATCTCTCCTTAATTTTTTTTATCACCCAATCCACTTCCTGATCAATTGTAAGCTTGGTGGTATCTAACATAATCGCATCTGCTGCCATTTTTAACGGGCTTTCTTCTCTTGATGAATCTTCAAAATCTCTTCTTTTTAGGTCTTCTTTTATCTCCTCTAATGTTAGAAAAATATTTTTATTCTGCATTTCTTTCTGTCTTCTCAACGCTCTTACCTCTAAATTAGCATCTATATATATTTTTAACTCTGCGTCAGGAAAAACTATAGTACCCATATCTCTACCTTCACAAATGATTTCCCTTTCGCCACCTATTTTTCGCTGCAAATATACCATTCTTTCTCTTACCTTTTTAAACTTTGATACAGGGGTTACTGCTCTATCAATTTCCGGGGTTCTAAGGAAACTGCTGATATCCTCACTCCCAATGAAAGTTCTCTGGCCGTCAGATGAAGGCTTAACAGTTAGAGTAATTTCTCCTACAATTTCAGATACCTTTTCCTCATCTTCAGGGTCCACACATCTCCTGAGTATCTCAAATGCTACAGCCCTGTACATTGCACCTGTATCGAGGAAAAGCCACTTCAGTCTTTTGGCAGCAATTCTCGCTGTTGTACTTTTACCAGAAGCACATGTACCATCAATAGCCACTATAAATCTCATAGAGAAATTATGCAATGATTTTGAAAAATATCAAGCATATTTTTATACATCAAATATTACCCTCATTATCCACTTACCCTTTCTGCGTTTAACCACCAATTTATGATAAGTAATTGCTTTGATTTCAAATTTTGTTTTATGTTTTAATGGATCGAATTTCTCTCCTTTCATAACAATATCAATGCTGGATCCGTTATTAATTATCTCTATTTTCTTCCCAATAAAATGCTCTGTCTCGAAATAAAATAGTACATTTTCTAAAACATCAACAACTGTATCCTCATCTGTTCTTCTTTTTAAAGAAAATCTCCTCTCAGTAATGATTTCAACATTCTTCATATCAATCATCAAATCATACATAGCAAAAATAACATTTGACAGTGCACTCATAAACGTATCCCCCGTTGTCTCAATACCGATATCAGCTGTATGATCTAATAATTTATATGGTTTATTCAAATGCATTCCTGATCAGTCTTGAGACCTCATATAATATTTTTGAGACAATGGATTTTAAAGGGAGATTCACGGTATATATTTCAATTCTATTTTGTGGAAATATTCTCTTGGCAAGATAATAGGTCCGAAACTTATGGGTACAATCCGTTACTATAGTAATTATATCTCCATTCTCTGTAAAAATTTTTGAGAGGAGTAGATTCTCTCTGGTGGTTAAAGATGCCTTTTCAAGCAGTGCATCTTTCCCCCATAATTTTTCCATTTTTTCTGCCTCACCATTGCTACCAGAAAGAATAACATTACTAAAAAAAAATTTCTCTGAAATCTTTTTTGCCAGAGAAACCCTTTTTTTTAGTATTTCTTCCTCTTTCGAACCTAATATTATAAGAATCCTATTCATAAAAATAGCGGGGGTGGGATTTGAACCCACGACCTTTGGGTTATGAGCCCAACGAGCTACCACTGCTCCACCCCGCGTCATAAATAAATATACATTAATCTATATGATTGTCAAGGGATAAGAAATACCCAAAAATTCAGATAAGTGATAGATTTTAGCAATAAGAGGGCTTGAAAAGCATTGTAAATTCTATAGAATAAGGGAGTTATGGGGAATAGAAAAAACTTCACCCACCAGGTGAAAGTGGGTGAAGTAAAAAATCAAACCTATGGAGGTATAATGATACACGATAATCTGGATAAATTCAAGGTAAAAAAATCAAAAAATTTATCAGTAACATCACATGCGGGTCTTAGTGTTATAGGTTCATTTATGAAATCTCTTGGTATATTCAAGGTTATAGAGGTAGGATTAGGGCATTTAAAGAGGAGGATGCGAGGATACAGGGTTTATGAGAAGATATTTTACTTAATGGGGATGATAATTTCTGGTGGGGATAGGCTAAGGCATATAAGGATAATAGAATCAGATTCTGGGCTTTTGAGATTATTTGACAGAAAAGATATACCGAGACCGAACACAATGGGGGAATTTTTAAGGCAGTTTAAAAGGAGGGATATCAATGTAATAAGGGGAATAAGCAATGGATTGGTAAAAAAGGCAATAAAGAGGAAAAGGCTTCGTCATATTACTATAGACATAGACTCTACGGTTATAGAGAGTGAGAAAGAGAGTGCGGAATATACATATAAAAAGGTGAAGGGTTTCAACCCACTTTTGGGGATAATAAAGGAATTAGATATGGTAATAAGCGGGGTATTCAGGCCTGGGAATGCTTCACCATCTGCCAACAATTTATCATTATTGAGGGGTATATACAATAAAGTTAAGGGGCTTGGAGTAAGGCGTATATATTTTCGTTCAGACAGTGCTGCCTATCAGTATCGTATAATGAGGTTTTGTGATTTAAGAGGGATATTATTTGGTATAGGTGCTGATATGGATAAAGCTGTGAGGCGGGGTATAAGGTGGATACCTTCGGACAGATGGGAATATTTCAGTGAGGGTGAAGAGATAGCAGAGACGCAACATTTTATAGGTCCAGATCAGAAGGGGGATGCATACAGACTGATAGTGAAGAGGAGAAAAGTAAGGGATCCTGTATTATTTGAAGAATTTAAGTATAGTTATTATGCAATAATAACGAATATATATAATTGGGATAAATCTGCAGTAATGAGGTGGTATCAGAGGCGTGGTGATGCAGAGAATACAATAAAAGAATTAAAAGGTGACTATGCCCTCAATAGTATACCAACAGGGGAGTTATTAGCGAATAGTGCATTTTTTCAGATAATATTACTTGCATTTAATTTAATGAGATTATTTGCATTAACAGTGTTACCTTATAGATGGAGTATATATAGATTAAAAACTCTCAGATTTACTTTAATAAATATTGGTGGTAGCGTGATAAAACATGGAAGAGAAATAATATTAAATCTACCCAACAATTACCCATACTATGAGTTATTCCAGAGGACGAGATGGCGAGCCCTCAATGCCTATGTATACGTATAATTAAATAAAAGAAGAAAAAATCTTTTATTCATAAACCTTTTTATAGGATACTGAAGAAAAATACCAAAAATAAAGATATATCAATAAAAAAGAAGTAATTTATCTAATTCTTTACAATGAATTAATCACATCCCCTTATCCCCTCCCCTTTAAGACAAAATATAGCCTGAATTTCTACTCAAAAAACCTTATCTGAATTTTTGGGAAATATGCATTACTCAGAATTCAACCTCTATCAGAATGGTCAAAATTTAGAGCATCCACATTAAAAAATTTCAGGACTCAAAGTTATTCAACCATCTATAAATCTTAATTTTACTTGACATATGTTTAAGTAGTAATATTATTTCCAATATGGTTGAAAAGAAAACGGACCAGGAATTTAACGAATTTTTCTCAATTGTTAAACGGTTGAGGCAAGAATGCCCCTGGGATAGAAAACAAACACTCAAATCAATGTCTGAATATCTCATTGAGGAAGGATTTGAACTAATTGCTGCAATAAAGAAAAGTAATCTCCCCGCAACAAATGAAGAATTAGGTGATGTTCTACTCGTTGTAGTTATGATGATGGTATTACTTGAAGAAAAGGGTATTTCGGGTTCTGATGTGATAAAACATATAAAGAAAAAAATAATTGCAAGGCATCCCCATGTATTCGGAAAAGATACAGCAAAAACAGCTGAAGAAGTTCTGGAAAAATGGGATAAGAGAAAGGGAAGAGAATGGAATATTGAAAAGGATATCCCAGCATTAATCAGAGCCTATAAAATCCAGGAAAGGGCTAAAAGAAAGGGCTTTGAATGGAACAATATTTCTGGAGTCTATGACAAGATTGAAGAGGAAATAGAAGAATTAAAAAACGCAAAAAACCCGTTAGAAGTCGAAGAAGAATTTGGTGATATTCTATTCGTTGTAGCGCATCTGGGTAATTTTTTAAACTTTTCTCCAGAAATCGCCTTACACAAGGCATGTGATAAATTTTCAAAGAGGTTCGAAAGACTCGAAAAAGAGATTGAAAAATATGGTAAAAAAAACCTTTCATTACAAGAGATGGATTCAATCTGGCAAAAAATAAAAAAAGAGATATAACTTCTCAGTTTTCAACAATGGCGGTAGCCACTGCATAATTTCCATCATGGGAGATACTAACTTTTATAGATGGTTTCTCTCCCTTATTTAGAGTAATGAAGGGAGGACCCTCGCTAATTATTTCAATATCTTTAAAAGCCAAATTCCCTCTCCCCAGTGCCTTAAATATAGCCTCCTTTGCGGCAAAACGCCCAGCAAAACATACCTCAGGCCTTTGTTTCTTTATGCAATATGTGATCTCTTCAGAAGTAAATACCCTTTCTAAAAATCTCTTGCCCCATTTTTTTAGTATTTTTTCAATCCTTGGGATAAAAACAATATCGGTTCCTATATTCATAAGTTTAAAGTATAAAATTCTTTATGTCTCTATGGGGTGATGGGATTACTACTTTTCTAACCAATAGACCTTTTCTTTCAGGTATCATAGCAGCGGATCTAATAGAGGATTTAACAGCCTCAACTTCCCCAGTTAGGGTTAAAAAAGCCTTCCCACCAATACCCATTCCAAGTCGGACCTCTATAAGAGAAACTTCGGCTGTTTTTGCAGCTACATCTGCTGCCTCAATAGTAGAAGCACAAGAAAACGTTTCTATAATCCCTAATGCATTGATTTCCTCAATAACAGTAATAGCAGAAATAGCAGGGATTAAGTCCGGATGGATATTAGGAATAATAAGTTCGTCCACTACCGTCTCTATTCCAATTCTCTTTGCAGACTCGATACTATTTCTCACATTAGAAACATCACCTGAGATAAGAAAAATATACTTTCCGGGACAAATTGGTCGTGCTAATAACAAATCTACAGTAGAGGCCTTGAGAGCATCATCTGTAGATTCAATCCCTTTCGCAATACTTATAAACTCAAGCAAACCAATTGCCTTTGTCATACCCTATTATAGAGAATGCAGTTATCTTGTCAAGAAAGTGATTTGTCCCTCATACAAGTATGTGGACATATTGAGAAATTTCTAAATCTATTTTTTTATTTCCAATAGATATTGACAATGTTGCAATCTGCAATATTTATATACTATGGAATTTGTTCTAGATTGGGTGAAAGAAAAAAAACCTTTAAACTTCGAACTTCTATTTGGCAATAATAATGCCGTCCAATGTGAAATTGGCTTTGGTGACGGTTCCTTTCTTGTCCATAAAGCAAAGGAGAATCCTGATAAAAATTTTATCGGTATTGATTACTCAATTGTTTCTACAAAAAAAGCTTCAAAAAAGCTATCAAACTCTAATCTTTCGAACGTGATATTAATTAATCTTGATGCAGAATCTGCATTTCAACTGCTTATACCGGAATGCTCATTGGAATACATATATGTAAATTTCCCGGATCCATGGCCAAAGAAAAAACACCATAAGAGAAGGTTAATTGACAGGTCTTTCAGTTTACTAACAGCATCTCGTTCAAAAAAAGACGGGGGGCTAATCATAGTTACAGATGATCCATTCTATAGAGATTTCACCCTTGAAGAAATAGTTCATTACAAGGTCTGGAGACCAATCTTTAAGAGTGGCTTCGTCCAGAGGAATGAAGGGTATTTTGAGACAAAATATGAAAGGAAATGGAGAAGTTTAGGTAAAAAAATATACTATATGCAATTTAAAAAAGTTTTACACCCCATTGTGGAACATAAAATAGTTGAATTCAAATACAATGATAATATAAAGATAAAGGTAAAACCAGATAAGCTTAGATCTTTTGTATACAAACCAATAACAATGGATGATTATTTTGCGAAAATAATCTCTCTCAATCACCATTCTGAAGGACTAAAATTTGATGTTGTGTTGAAAGATTACTCATTATTTCAGAAAAAAACGCTTTCTCTTGGAGAGACCCCTGATAATAATACATTTATACTCAAAACGCCTCCTGATCTCTTTAAGGGTTTCTCGTTTAAACTCCTACTCGAAACTATAAGAGAGGACTGATTTGAAAAGGGGTTATGCAAGCCTCCCACTTCACTATGGAAAGGCACCTCGCTGGCTATTCTCACGAATGGTAACCCTATCCCGAACAATAGTTGAGACTATTCTCCTTGACAATTCCCCTGGCTTTATTATTGAAAAACTTTCTGACCCCTTCTGGTTTCAGAGTTTTGGATGCATACTTGGATTCGACTGGCATTCAAGCGGTCTAACAACAACAGTTATGGGAGCGTTAAAGGAGGCAATAAGAGGAATTAACTCTGGTATATTCATTGCTGGAGGAAAAGGAAGAACTTCAAGAAAAACACCCGATGAATTGAGAACTATCGGTGAAAGGACTGGAATTAATTCTGATGCACTTATATATATCAGTAAGATAACGGCAAAGGTAGATAATAATGCAATCCAAGATGGATATCAACTCTATCACCATAATATAATATTTGATTCCTATGGAAATTGGGGGGTGATTCAGCAGGGAATGAATACGGAGAAAAGAATGGCAAGAAGATACCATTGGCTTGGCAAAAAAGTTCAGGATTTTGTAAATGAACCGCACACTGGCATCATTTCTGATTCATTCACAAATCCTTTAAATCTGATAGCAAAGGAAAGTAATAAGGCCCGCTCTGAGATCTGTAATTTATCAAGGGAAAAACCAGATACTCTCATTAAAGAATTAAATCATTTAGAGGAACTAAAACTCCCTAAAAGGCACCAGATCTTTTTAAAAGATATGAATTCCCACAGGCTCTACAAAATATTTTTAAATACCTACGAAAGGAAAGCTGAAAACTTTGAAAAACTGCTTGGTATGAAAGGGGTTGGTCCAAAAACGATAAGGGCACTCTCTCTTCTATCTGAACTTTTATACGATATATCCCCAAGTTACAAAGACCCTGCGAGATTTAGCTTCGCACACGGAGGAAAGGATGGTATTCCTTACCCGGTTGACAGAGAGACATACGAAAATACAATAAACTTCCTGAAAGTGGCCCTGGAAAAGGCAAGAATTGGAGAAACCGAAAAAATAAAGGCATTTAAAAGATTAAATACAATATGATGTTTAAATTTCTAAAAGGAAAAAATGGGTTAAAAAGGGCTTATCCTGTAAGGAAAAGTGTTTTTATAGATGAAGAAGGTATCGATCCTTCAATTGAAATAGATGTATACGATGATATCGCCACTCATCTTGTCGTATACCAAAATAAAAAGCCCATTGGCACAGCAAGGTTTTTTTATGATGGTAAAAAATACTATATTGGAAGGGTAGCTGTAATAAAAAAATACAGAGGAAAAAGAATCGGAAAAAAAATTATGGAAAGAATGATTGACTATGCAGTTTCAAAGGGAATAAATGAAATCTGGCTTCATTCCCAAACATACATAAAAGATTTCTACCTGAATCTTGGATTTGAATCAATAGGGGAGGAATTTCTTGAGGCAGGTATCCCACACATTGCAATGGTATGGAGAAAAAAAGAAACTTAACTGACATACGCACCTAAAAATCAGCGATCCTGTCTTTTAACAAGAAGGCTATCACGTCACGGAATCCATCTTAAATCTGTCAAGGGGCCGCTCTCTTTTTTCGACTACTACCCTCCAATATAAACGAGCTTCCCTTTAATCTTCTGTTGCCCAGACTTTATTATGAAAAAGTAATTCCCTTTTCCAAGACCTACATTCTTAAGGTCTATATAATGTGAGCCCTTTAGCCTATAATCCAGAACTTTTCTACCAGCAATATCATAAAGGCTAAATTCATAGTTATTCATTTTATCCGTACTTATATATATGCTTCTTTGGATGAGACCTCTGGTTATAGAAAATACCGCCTTTCTTTCTGCAATGCCAGCAGTATTGACATAAAACATCCCTGTATTAGAAAGCCTGCTTCTTTCAATACCGTCACTCGCATAGGCACGCCAATAATACATTCCCTCCGTAAGGGGAACACTTACCTGCCAGCTCGTAGTTGAACTACCTTCAGGTACACTATCGATCTTCGTAACAATATTGGTCTGAAGGGAATCAGAGTACACCCTGAATCCATAGAACAACGTATCATTATCCGGATCAATGGAATTATTCACTGTTAATTCAGGATAAATTGTATAAACTGTGTCATTAACAGGGGAGACCAGAGTAGGGGTAGAAGGAATACTATCCCCAACCGGTTGAAATCCAGAAACCAAAACGTCATCGATATGCCATCCATCATAGGTAACAGAGACATCTGAATAAAATCTAAACTTTAGCTTAATACTCTCCCCACAGTAGGAATTAAGTGAGTAACTCTTTTTTCTCCATACATTATTTGTACCAGTAAAACTATCCAATGTATCCCATTCAGTACCATTGAATACCAAACAATAACCATAGTCCCATCCAGTCTCAATCTGGTATTTGTGGTAAAATGAGAGGGAAATGTTATCCCAATTGGGTATAGATATCGAATTAACTGTGGTAATACTGGCATCTGTATAGTTGCTGTATGATCCACCAGGGCTATCGGTTGCAGAATGATCTGGAGAATGATAATCCTCTGTTGTAATGGCCCAGGGCGAATCCCAGTTCCATTGACTCGGCCCCTCCTCAAAATCATCATAAAAAAGAGCGACCTCGTTTCCCACTGCAATCTTTATTGTATCCATATACACTTCAATACCGCTGAGATAGATTGTTCTTAAAATATTAATTAGGTGGCCATCAGGAATAGATGAATCTATCGAAACAGGAAAAGAACACTGTACAGAATCATAAGGCAATATAGAAGAAAATCCTTCAATTGCACTATGCAAGTAAATAAAAGGATCGTCCGTTGTCAATCTAATGATAACGTTTTCAGCAGTATCTTTAAAACCCAAATTACTAATATTAAAATTGAGATTACCTGCCTCTCCTGCCTCAAATTTCCCATTGCCATTTCCAAGTGTATCATCGATGACCAATTCTCCGGGTTCTACAAAAACACCCGCTGTCTTTTCTAAAAACAGCACTGCGGGAACCATCTCTCCAAGTTGCCTCGAAATAGCCGATTCCTGCCAGAATGACTCCCCAACCTCTGTAACAAATGCATATACCTTTGGTTTTTCTAATTGTTGTCCATACATCCAGTCAGTAGCGGTGCCTCCACAATTATAGCCAATCGTCTGCACCGTTGTGCCAAGGTCATAATTGTTGAAGGCCTGCATATGTGTTCCCATTTCGTAAAAAATTTCACTATCGGGTGCGGGAGCCCAATGCCCGTTTGGGTCCCAGGACCAGGGGACAAGTATAGCATCTGAATAAGAGTGAATATTTAGATATACATATATATTATGTGAATCCACAAACGCCCTGAAGTGCTGTGTTTCTGGCTCAGAAAAGGAATCAGGACCCATATATACATTGGATGATGGATCTGAAGATACATTACCAACCCCCCATTCATATGAAAAATTTCTGTTGAGATCGACCCCATAAATACCACCACCGTTGTTTCTCCTGTTTTTCCTCCACATACCTCCACCGTTAGGGTTGGTGCTTTCATTATATAAATAACCATCGGGATTGAATACGGGCATAAAATACATTTCCCTATTATTTACAAGATAAGTAATGGTCGGATCATTGCCATATCCATCAAGAATCCTCCTGACCGTCTCAACGATTATATTTGCTCCTATGGGCTCCCTGGCATGGATTACCCCATCTGCAAAAACCTCTGGTTCATCTTCATCTAAATTAGGATTATCCGATATCTTCATAACCCACATATCATTACCATCCCATGACGTCCCAATAGAAAACAAAGACGTTGATATATCAGGGTGGGCATTATGAAGTGAATCAAGAATTGCAATTGCCTCACTATAGGTATAATAATTTCCGAATGTTCCCTTCCCACTCATTTTAGAACTATAATAAGATTCAAGGTCAGGGATGATAACCTCAAATTTAAGTCCTCTTTTATCAAGTTTTGAAAGGTCATTATCATTTGCAATAATTTCAAAAAAAACATCCCTCTTTGTTCTTACAATATCCATATCCTTTACTGCATTGTAATTAGTTGTATAAACTCTTACCTGACTATACTTGGGAAACAAAACAATAGATAATGATAAAAAGAACGTAAATAATTGTCTCACACCTTCCTCCTTTTTACAGATTATATACAAAAATCAAATTGTGTAAAGGTTTTTCATTTCCTATTCTTTATATTTTATATCATATCGTTCTCTGCCTTACTCTTTTTCTATTTTTCTCCTACTCGTTTTTCTTTCTATATTTCTTCTACTCTGTCTGTTTAAGAACCCAAAAAGAAAAAAATTTACTAACCAGAAAGATGAGATTTATGTCTCGTCGTTTGTCTTTGCTATATTCTGTCTCCTGTATCCTGCCTTTTATATCCTCCTTTGCGTCTTGACTACATTTTGACTATATTACCCGCCTTTATGTCTTTAGTAAAATTTAAAATTTAGAGACTGACACCAAGAGGTGTATTGAAAAATTCTTTTTTACGTATATAATCATTTAATGGATGAAAAGAATACAAAGCCTTTTGTTGAAATAGGCGATTTTGAGGCAAAGATCTATGATAGAATGCTGGATTTTCTATCCCTAGGTAAATACACCAAACTTATCAATAAAGTTATAGCATATATGCGTATAAAACCGGATGATAAAATTCTCGATCTTGGGGCAGGTACTGGAAAAAATGCCTGTATAATGTCAAAATACCTAAGCACAGGAAAGGTAATTGGTCTTGAAATCAGTAAAGAGATGCAAAGACAATTCTTGAAAAGAAAAAACCTTTGTAAAAAAATTGATCTTTTACCTTACAGAATCGAAAACCCACTTCCCTTTAAAGAGGAATTTGATAAGGTGTTTATTTCTTTTGTTCTTCATGGTTTCACTCAGGAAAATAGAATCAAAATTTTGGTAAATGCCTTAAGGGCTCTAAAACCCGAAGGATATTTTTATATTTTTGATTATAATAATTTTGACATAGATTATTCCCCATTTTTTGTAAAGTATCTTGTTAGAAAGGTTGAATGCCCGTTAGCTGAAGATTTTATAAATAGAAAACTTAAGAAGATGCTTGCTGAAAATGGGTTTACCGAAATGGAAGAAAAGATTTTTTATAAATTTTTAAGACTATCAATCTCAAAAAAAGTCTAAAATGAAATTTCTAAAGGACATACCAGGAAATGTTAAGGCGCTTGGATTTGTAAGCCTCTTTAATGATACTGCAAGCGAGATGATTTATCCGCTTCTTCCAATATTCCTTACAAGTGTGCTCGGTGTCGGGGCAGAGGTATTGGGCATAATAGAGGGTATAGCAGAGACAACAGCGAGTTTGCTAAAATTATTTACTGGCTGGATCTCCGATCGATTAAGAAGAAGAAAATTTCTTGTGGTAATCGGGTATTGCCTTGCTGGTTTTGGAAGACCTATTATAGCGCTTACAAGATACTGGTGGCAGGTAGCAATAATACGATTTATAGATAGATTGGGTAAGGGCATAAGAACTTCTCCCAGGGATGCGCTGATTTCGCATTCCACACCAGAAAACATAAGAGGTAAGGCATTTGGATTCCATAGGGCAATGGACCATTCAGGTGCAATTTTTGGACCAATAATCGCTATGTTGCTTCTGAAATTTGGTATGAGTCTCAGAAACATTTTCCTATGGGCTTTCCTTCCGGGAATAATCACAGTTATTATTCTCCTTTCACTTGTAAAGGAAAAAAAGATAATCTCTAAATTAGAAAAGAGAGAGTTTAGATTTTCAGTCCTCTCTAAAAATTTCAAAAACTATCTGCTTGTCATAGTGTTATTCACTCTGGGGAATTCTTCTGATGCATTTTTGATACTAAAAGCAAAGGAAGTAGGTATTACGATTGCACTAATACCCCTCCTCTGGGTCGTCCTTCATACTGTTAAAATGGCTACCTCTATGCCAGGTGGTATATGGTCAGATAAAATCGGGAGGAGAAGAGTTATTGTGCTTGGCTGGCTCATTTATGCATTAATCTACCTGGGATTTGGTTTCTCCAAAAATATATGGCATATCTGGTTATTATTTGCTTTATATGGTATCTATTTTGGATTTACTGAGGGAGTTGAAAAAGCCTTCGTAAGTGATCTTGTGGTACCCGAATTTCATGGAACTGCGTTTGGATTCTATCATCTTGCAGTTGGTATAGCATCTTTCCCCGCAAGTGTAATTTTTGGTATTATCTGGCAAAAAATAAGCCCAACTGCGGCTTTTGAATATGGTGCAAGTTTGGCAGGTCTCGCATCTATCTTGCTTCTATGTATCATAAAGGAGGAAGGTCATAAGACTTAGTAAATCTTAAAAAAAACTTTCATATAATCATAGAAATTTGAAAATCCCTTAAAATGAACCCGTTAACTCTCTTTTTCCTCGCTATATACAAGGTAGTTTAAGAATTCAAGCTCGGTGGTATAATCAACATTGTGTACCTTTACATCTGATGGCACATTAAGATTTTCAGGGGTAAAATTCAATATACCTTTTATTCCTGCCTTGCACAGATTGTCTGCCACAGACTGTGCAATCTCACCAGGGGTTGTCAGTACAGCTATTTTAACGTTATATTCTTTTACAATATTGGGTATTTCTGAATCATCCATTATACTTATGTAACAAAGCCTTTTGCCAATCTTTCTAAGATCGGAGTCAAATGCACCTACGATCCGAAATCCCCTTTTTCTCAACAACTTAGAGGCAAGTAAAGCAGTACCAAGATTTCCAACTCCCACAAGAATAACAGGTATAAAAGATTTTAAAAAGAGTATCTCCCTCAGGATAGACATAAGTTCTGCAACAGGATAACCCTTTCCCCTTTTACCAGTTTTCCCGATAAAACTTAAATCCTTTCTTATCTGGGTATCTGGAATCTCAAGTAATTCTGACATACCTACAGAGGAAATATGCGTAATTCCCTTTTTATCCAATGCTTCAAGTGTATGAAGGTATAGTGAAAACCTTTTTACAGTTGGTGGGGGTAATCTATCGTTCAAGATTTATCTCCGAGAAATCGAACCAATAACCGGTTCTTTTTATATTATCAATTTCTGCTTGTATTAATTCGAAATGAGCCTCTTCCATTTTCATTAACCGTTGAGCAATTTTTTTCACCTTTTCTTCTTCCGCTTTTTCATATATTTTTTTATACAGGTCAATGGCTGCTTGTTCAAGATCGAGGGCAGTTCTTAATGCATCGAGATCGGTAACTCCTTTCACTCCCCTTCCCTCAACAATACTTTTCTTTAAATGTGGAATAATAAATTCAATCTCTGATTTTTCTATTTTTCCATCTATCGTCTTACCATTCTCATAATAACATTTAAGTTCCATCTGTATAAACTCGGCATGGTTATATTCATCAATAGCAAGTCTGATAAACATATTCTTACCACTGATATTCTTGGTTGATCTCGCATATTTTAAATAGGTCAAAAGGCTTTCTTTCTCCCCCTTTAAAGCCAGCTCTAATAGATCTACCACATTTTTCATCTAACTGTCCTCCTTTACTGAAAACAACTTGGCATTTGCATATGCATAAATGTTACCATCATTATCCACTATCTTTGATTTTGTTAATATTATCTTACCTCTTCTTTCGATTATCTTACCCTTAATTACGTAAGGAGCGTTAGTCTTTACAGGTCTTTTGAACCTAACTTTCAATTCACCTGTAACACAAACCTCCCCAATAGATGTAGCAGCATAAACAGAAGCTTCATCTAATACAGAAGAAACAATTCCACCGTGGGTTATGCCATTATACCCTTCAAAATATTTTGGGAAAATGACATCAGCCTCAGATTCTCCATTGTTAAGTCTGAACTCTAACCTTAAACCCACTGGATTTAGTTTTCCACACATAACACAATAGTTATCATCACTAATAAAATTCATACAAGTATTATAGCAAAATTTTAGAATTATTCAATAGAGTTTGTGAAATTTTTCATATATAACTTTGGCTACATTCTTGCCAATGCCCTTGACTCTCATCAGCTCTTCTATAGATGCCTCTTCCACTTTTTTTTCAGATCCAAAGAATAATATAAGTGATTGTTTTCTCTTTTCTCCTATACCTTGTATTTTGTCTAATTTTGACTTGGTTAATTTTTTTGACCTTAGTTTTTTATGATAAGAAATTGCAAATCTGTGTGCTTCATCCCTTATTCTCTGCAACAACTTTAATACACTTGAATTTCCAGGCAGAGAAACAACTCTCCCGTCAGGAAGATATATTTCCTCCAATCTCTTTGCAAGCCCCAACACTGGTATACCAACGTTAATTTCTTTCATTATATTTAGCACTGTGTTTAATTGCCCTTTTCCACCATCCAGCAAAATCAAATCTGGGAACTCTTTCTCCTCTCTAATTAATACATTAATCCTCCGGGAGACAACCTCAGCTATCATTGCAAAATCATTAATGCCTGTTACACTCTTTATTTTAAACCTCCTGTATTCTGATTTTTTAGGTTTCCCATTAATAAATACTACACAGGAGCCTACTGCATCTTTACCAAAAAGATCTGATATATCAAAACCCTCAATTCTTCTTGGTGGTTTTTTTAGATGAACTAATTTCTGCAGTTCTTTTAAGAAGTAAGGTACTGACCTTTTTATCTCTATTTTTTTTGATTCAAACTCAACATATGCATTTTTCTCCGCAAGTTTGACTATTCTATTTAATTTACCTCCCTTCGATGTGACTATTTTTGTTCCAAGTACTTTTTCAAGCAATGTTCGATCATATGGCATAATGGGCACTACAATCTTTTGGGGCTTAAAGAAAATATCATTATAAAGTTTCAAAAGCGCATATCTAATGATTTCTCTTTCCGAATCTCCCTTACTGGATTCAATAAAATAATGTGCCTTCCCAATAATTCTACCATTTCTCAACTGAAATATAAAAATACAGATAGAAGACAATTCCCTGTAAAGACCAATAATATCAATATCTTCCTTGAGATCCGTTACCATAGTCTGTTTTTTGGTAATCTCTCTTATAGCCATTAACTGATTTCTCATTCTTGCAGCATTTTCAAAATCCTCTTTCTCTGCATAAGCCCACATTATCTTTTCTACTTTTGTTTGAACTTTATCTATATCACCCTTAAGAAACTCAATTGCACCCTCTACTAAATTTTTATATTCCTCCTTAGTAATTTTATTTTCACAGGGGCCTAAACACCTTCCAATATAATAATCAAGGCATACTTTATCAGGGAGCTTTTTTGTCCTGCATCTTCGCAATGGAAATATCCTATTTAGTATAAGAAGCGATTTTTTAATTGACTTCACATTTGTATATGGCCCAAAATATATTGAACCATCCTTTACTACCTTCCGGGTATAAAAAACCCTCGGATAATCCTCATTTATCGTAACCTTTATATATGGGTATTTCTTATCATCCTTTAATCTTATATTATAACGAGGTATGTACTTTTTTATTAATGTATCTTCAAGAAGTAAAGCTTCTTCTTCGTTTTCAGTAATTATAAATTCGATGGAGACAGCATTTCTAACTACAATTTGAGACTTTATAGGGGCATCACTCCTGAAATGAGACTCAACTCTTTTCTTTAAGTCTTTTGCCTTCCCAATATATATTGGACTCTTATCCTGATTTAAAAAAATATATACCCCTGGTAATTGGGGTATCTTACCAGGAATTTTCATACTACTCTGTAGAGAGGTTCCTGCCCATTAAGAACTAAAAGCACATTCTTCACCGCTATTTTTGCCATCATTCTCCTGGCTCTGTATGTGGCACTTCCAATATGAGGCGTAAGAATTACATTTTGGAGTTTTAAGAGGGTTGTAGTAACGCCTGGTTCAAACTCATACACATCAATACCAGCTCCCCCTATTTTATTATTTAACAACGCCTCTGCCAAAGAGGCCTCATCAATAAGTGCGCCCCTTCCAGTATTTACAATAATTGAATCTTGTTTCATTATCTTAAACTCTTTTTCACCAATAACATGATAGGTTTCTTCTGTCAAAGGGAGATGAAGAGAAATAAAATCAGCAGTTTTCAGCAGGTAGTCAAGTGATACGAATTTTGCGTTTAATGCTTTCATCTCATCTTTCTCTTTTCTTGAGTAATAAATTACATTCATTCCAAGAGAATAAGCCTTCTTAGCTACAGCAATACCAATCCTTCCCGCCCCCAAGATGCCAAGAATCGAATCTTTTATTTCTTTTCCTAAAAGTAATGTAGGCTGCCACCCTTCAAATCTACCCTCCCTCGTAAACCTATCTGCTTCTACTATTCTTCTTGCCACTGCAAATATAAGAGAAATAGTAAGCTCAGCAGTGGCATTCGTAAGCACATCTGGTGTATTTGTAACCGCAATACCTCTTTCTTTTGCAAATCCAATGTCAATATTATCATAACCAACCGCATAATTGGAAATCACTTTAAGCCTGTTAGCACTTCCAATAACTTTTTTCGTAATCTTATCACTAAGGAGTGTAATGACACCATCCTTTTCTTTAAAATTCTCCATAAGCTCTTCTTCGCTAAGCATTCTCTTATCAGGATTCATATACACCTGAACATTTTCCCTTAGTTCGTCTATCCAATCCTCTGGAAAGGGAAAGGTGAGAAAAACTTTCTTCATTTCTTATCCTCCCCTGCAAAATAATAGAACACCTAATCCAATACCTATTGCATCTGCAACAAGATCTCTCCAGCTCGAACTAGATGGTTTTTTCTTTGAATCAAAAATTTCCTTTGTTATTCCTGCAAGCCCTGTAAGGGATACAGAAAATTTTATAGCACCGCTATAGTTATTATTCAATTCGCAATGATAAACATGATAAGTCAATCCAACTGCACAGGCAGAATGTATAATATGGAGTCCCTTGTCCTTTGCTATCCACTTATCATTTTTTGGATTCATAAAAGAAAAGAGCACTAATACACTAAAGACCAAGTTCATCACTTACCTCCTTCATTCCTTCAAGACATATCTCAATAAATTTCTCGAGCGAAATGCCCAGCTTTTCACATTCCTTTATTTGTTCTCTATTTGCTCCAGCTGCAAACCTCTTCTCCTTAAACCTCCTCATTATAAAAGATGTATCAATCCCTGAAAGTTTTTTAGATGGATGCATTAGTGCAGAAGCAACAATAAGCCCAGATAGAGGGTCACTGCTGTATAATGCTATATCAAGCTTTGATTTTAAAGGGACATGCCCCGGATGAGCCTTTATCGCATACACAATATCTGCATCTAAGCCCATCTCAGAGAGCATTTTTGCACCCTCTATACCATGCTTGGAGAAGTCGTCCTTCGTCCATTCATAATCGATATCGTGAAGAAGGCCAGTCAACCTCCATTTTTCTACATCTTCGCCAAAATATCGCGCGAGACTCTTCATACACCCACTTACCGCTATCATATGTTTCACTAAATTCTTCGTTTTTACGTATTTTTTCACAAGTTCCATTCCTTCATCATATGTCATATTGTCCTCCTTTAAGATATAATTTCCCTTGTTCAATATAGCGAGGAAACCTTGTAGCAAGCTCATTGAATGCATACTTCGCCTTATCGATTCTACCAGCTTCTACCAATGTTTTTATCAAGCGTAGAAGTATAAGTGGAGCCTCCTTCGAATCTCTATTGAATTTATACGATTGAAGCAAAACGTAAATGGATGAATCTATATCATTATTTTTCTTATAGGCCTCAGCAATCCTGTAAGATTCTCCAGGGGTTAAGTATCTATCGAGTTTATTACTCTTTATATAATCTATATAAAACTGAATAATTCCGATATAATTTTGAGATCTTATGATATAATTAAGTGCCTTTCTAAAATAATGGGCAGCCTTTTCCTCAAGGCCTTTCTTTAAATATAATGATCCGAGTGACTGTAGTGCCTCTAAGTTATTTGGATTATCCTTTACATATTCTTCAAGAATACCAATAGCTGTATCTATATCCCCTCTTGTTTCCATTTCAATCGCTTTTCTGAAACTTGTATCAACTGAATCAATAGTATTATCAACCCCCTTTTCTAATACTGCTTTTTCGAATCCTGTCGTTTTCAATAAGACAACTGTAATAACACCAAAACTAAATCCTCCAACATGTGCCCAAAACGCAACATTAGAACCTTGAACATAAATGGCGTATAGTAATTGTTCAATAAACCAAAATGGAAAAACGAAGCCCGCAAATACTGAAACGACACCAACAAAAAATGGGAACAATACCAATAGAAATTTTATTCTATTTTTGAAGAACTTTATTGTAAATACACCCATAAGACCAGCAATAGCCCCTGATGCACCAATCAAATGAACATTGGTATTATTGAAAATCATAAAGAATAAGCTGGCTATAATCCCGGATAGGATATAAAATCCAAGAAAAAATGGCCTTCCCCACGAGTCTTCAATATTGACTCCAACAAGCCATAAAAACCACATATTCCCAATTATATGCATCCACCCTCCATGTAGGAATAAGGATGTGATAAGAGTTATTATTGAAAATTTCTTAGGATTAAAACCCCATTTTGATATAAAGAGTTTATTCTTTTTATCATTATATTGGTCAAATAGTTTCTTCCATTTAGAATATTCTTCTTCTGGGATGTTAACATTTTTCTTTATTAGCAAATTTTCCACAGAATCAAGTACAGCAAAAACATTGCCGGATGTTTTTATCTCCCCAAATTCATCCATATGCCTCAAATATATTGAATATTCTTGCTGTCTTAAATTTTTAGTGATTTCCATAAGTGCACTCTCTTGACTTCTCATTATGGGATATGTTACAAAAAATACTATGAAATTTATTCCTATCAGTGACAGGGTTAGTAAAGGGACTCTTCTTATATATGTTTCAGAGGATATGGGAAAAAGCACAAAACCTCCTTTTTTCTTCCATCAATTATACTACAGTATTTAAATGTTATTCAATGATTATTTTTTCTTTTTCTACAGGGAAGCTGGTCAAAACCTCTGCGTGATCTTCAACTCTAACAACATCTTGAATCTTCACACCATACTTCCCTGGAAGGAACAAAGCCGTCTCAATAGTAAATGTCATTCCAGGTTTTATAATATACTTACCTTTTGGAGAGATAAATATCCCTTTCTGTGCAGGAACAAGAGGTTTTGAAAGAGGACCGAATGAACAATCTTCGAGGTTTTTCATTTTTAATAAATCATAATAGTCATCGTATATTGTGGAGACTACCCTACCAGGCTTTATTAAATCAATCAAGAATTTCCTCAACTCTATCAACGAAGAATACAAAAAAGAAAGTTCCTCATCTGGCTCTCCAAGTAAAAAAGTTCTCGTCAATTCAGCACCGATATTCTGTTTTAATACACCTGCGTCAATAATAACTGGCTCGCCAGGTTTAAGCTTCTCATAATCACTTACACTGTTCGGATTTCCTGTCTTCTTCCCAAAAATTACCCTTGTAGGGTACGCTCTCTTTTCTCCACCAGATCTATAAATTTCTTTGTCAACTCTATTTCTTAATTCTATTTCCCTCAAACCTTTTTTAATCTTTGTGTAGGTTTTTTGAAACACGTTTTCAAGAATCTTGATACATTCCTTCACAACCTTTAACTTCTTCCTGGATGGAGAAATCATTCCTTCTAACAATGGATCTTCGATTATCACAGTTTCAATATTGGGAAGTTTTATTTCTTCAAAAGTACCCAATTTTTTTATACGAAGATTCCTTATAAGGTGTATAAATCCACCAATAGGGGACATACTATCTTCAAGAAATTGCTTTGAAAGAATTCTGAATTCCTTTACACCATTAATTTTCCCAATATGCTCAATCGTATAAATATCTCCTATCAGGTATAATTTATCCTTTGTTATTAGGAGAAAAGGAGATATTTCAAGGTAGTTGAATGATTTTTTAATATTGAAAAGTTCAAGAATCTCATATAAGTCATATATAAGAATTCCATCAAGGTTGTATTTGTCTATTAGTCCCCTTAGTTTCTTCCTCATCCTCCAATTACCTCTTGTGCGCCTCTCAGTAATTTGATTCTGTCCTTTGCCTCATTTATTATGCCAGGGGTTTTTGCTATCTTTAAGATTTGTTGATAACTATTCATTGCCTCAGAAAGGTTGCCTTTGTTCTCATACATCCTGCCAAGATTGAAAAGTACCTCTACCTTAAATGCTGGTTCTGTAAAAAGGTCTGCAGCCTCCTTATAAAATTTAATCGCCTTATCATAATTTCCACTTTCTTCTGCGCATTGTGCAACACCTTCATATGCCGAAGGTAAAAATAACCTGTCCTTTCCTGTCTTTGTGTATTTTTCAAAGTTTTCTTCTGCATTTTTTATATCACCTGCTAAAAAGTAACAAGTGGCAAGAAAATATAACGATTTATCCGAAGCAATAGTACCGTAAAACTGCTGCTGAATCATTTTGAATTGATCAGCAGCCTCTTTCAACCGTCCAGAGTCAAAAACAAGCATTGCAACTGTAAAATTCTGCTGTGCCAATTTTTCATTTTTTCCTTTATTAGAGAAAAATGAGACAAGACCCACTGCCAACACCAATACGCCTATTATCCCCCAGATGAAAATTTTTTGCTTTTTACTCCATAAGGCCACAAAATTTTTTACAAATTTTGTAAATTCGTCCTCTTTTAACTCTCTCTTTTTAAGTTTTCTTTTTTTCACCTTCATCGTATTCCTCCTTAAAAACGCCCCTGGCAAGACTCGAACTTGCGGCTCCCGGTTTAGGAAACCGGTGCTCTATCCACTGAGCTACAGGGGCAATTAATTTCATAATTGAATAATATTAGTTTTTTAAGATGTGTCAAGTGAAATTGGAGCTGCCTACCATAGGATAAATATAAAAATTTTTCAGTAGGCTTTAAACAATAATAGGATTATACACATTCTCAAAAGGATACTATTTAAAGACCACATCCTTGAAAAACAATGAATTCCATACCTCTAATGCTACTATACTTGTGGATAACCACTTAGAGATAACTGCTTGATTATTAGTCTGATAGGGAATATTTGGGACTTATCCACAAATTATCCACAATGATGTTAATGGTACTCACTTCCTTATATAGAGATTACTCATAAGAATGCCATCAATATCATTTTCAATAAAGAAATTTATTGTTTCCTCAGGGGTATTTATTATGGGGGTATCTCTCCCTATTGGGGCATTAACAATTAGTGGACTCTGCATTTTCTGTCTATAATAATCAAGAATATCCCAGAGCATAGGGTTCTGTACCCTTCTCAACGTCTGGACTCTCACACTGCCCTTACGATCAATTACTGGATATAGGTATTTCTTTACACCCTTCTTTACAGGGAAAGAAAAAAGCATGTAAGGAGATATATTCAATGCATCAAAATAATCATTCAGGTAATCTTCCATTATCACAACAGGTATAGTAGAGAAAAATTCAAGACCAGCTATCCTTTTTATTCTCTTGATTGCTCCTTTATTACCGGCATCGCATAGAATACTCCTATTCCCAAGGGAAAATTTACTCCACTCAACCCTTCCTTGAAATAAAGCTATAATCTTACCTGCAGCAAGATCCAGGGAGACTAATTTCATTGGATTTTTTGTATCTATTATCTTTAATCTCTTTTTTCTAATAGCACTTTTCACCCTTGATATAGAATGTGAGGGTCCCAAATAGGGTGAAAATAAATCCGTGCCAATTCTTTGTCTATCCAGAATGTTATAATAGAAATACAATGCTGCCCCCAGAGAAAGACCTGCATCATCAGTAGCCGAGTGAATGAATATATTCCTTATGGATGTCTTTTTGGCAATTTTTCCATTCAGCACTGAGTTGTATGCTACCCCACCTGCATAAGAAAGATTTGGTATAAATTTCTGACTGTATAATTCGTTTAAGATATCGTAAACTGCTGATTCTAACCTCATTTGAACACTAGCGGCGACTTGTTTATGCCTCAATTCAATTCTTTCATCCACTCCCCTACGAGGGCCAAGTCTTGTCTCCAGGTGCCTATTGAAAAGAGAATCTAATTTTGGCTTATTCTCTTGCCAATAAAGGCTTATTCCCTTTTTATGAAAAGTAAAGTAATCAAGATTTAATTTATAATTAAGAGGGTAATCATAAATTAATATTTTTTTCATCTCGTCATAGAATATTGGGTCACCTAAGGAGGAAAGCTCCATAAGTTTATTTTCCTCTCCATAATTTACAAACCCAAGATATTGTGCAAAAGCGGTATAAAAAAGACCAATAGAATGGGGAAAAGAAATATGTCCCAGAGGTTTTATCTTATTGCCTTCTCCTACTCCCCACATTGTGCTGGTAAAATCACCGATCCCATCTATGGAAAGTAGAATAGATTTTTCAAATGGGGATGTGTAAAATGAGGCTGCAAGATGGGCAAGGTGATGTTCTACTCTATGGAATCTCGAAGTTATATTTTCACAAGACACATTCAATGCCTTCGCCACCTCTCTCCTTATAGAGCGTGGGTGAAATAAATCCTTGATCTGCTTTATTGTGTAACCAGACATCCTGAGGGCATAAAAGAATTTACTGGGCAGTCTTGCAAGAGGATTTCTTGGAATTACAATATAATCAATTTCTACAGGTGATATACCAAGGTAATCGACACAGAATTTTATGGAATTATAAGGAAAACCAGCGGATGAACTTATACCATTAAAAATTTCCTCTTTTGCTGCTGCCACTATTTTTCCATCTACAAGGATTGCAGCAGAGGCACCGCTATGATAACTATTTATCCCAAGAACAACCATACCGCATATTAAAAAACTAAACAGTATATGTCAAGCAAAAAATACTTCCTTTTTCTATATTGACCTCTACCTTGTTTTTATGATGTTATTCTGAGGAACGTAGCGACGTGAGAATCTCGCAGTTAATGTCTTTTGCCTTGTCTTTGTTATTTTTCTTTTTTCACGATTCACAAATCACGAATTACGGTCTTTGTGTCTTTCTTTTCCCCTTGCTTTTCTTTCTATACTTCTTCTACCTCGCTTCTCTTCCTGCTTCTCTCCTACCTTGCTCTTCGTTCTATATCGACCCCTACCTTGCTTTTCTTTCTATATCAGCTACTACCTTG
>CAZQRW010000002.1:0-79895 GCA_964596115.1 uncultured bacterium | reverse complement strand
AAATTTTTCTGTCAGACCGCACTTTAGCAAAGGATGTGAAAAAACAGTGACAATTTTTTCTTGACATAAGAGAATTTTCTGATAAACCCCTAATATGATTGCTACGATTCTTTTCATACTGGGAGCAATATTAGGTAGTTTTCTAAACGTTGTTATATACAGACTTCCAAAGGGTAAGTCTATTATCTTCCCTCCATCATCCTGCCCACATTGTGGGGCAAGGATAAAACCCTACGATAATATACCGATAGTTAGTTATATCATTCTTAAGGGGAGATGCAGGAACTGCGGCGCGCCTATTTCACCGAGGTATCCCATTGTTGAATCCATTGTGGCATTCTCTTTTTTGTTTGGATATTTGAGGTATGGCTTAAGTTTCGAGTACCTGACCTTTGTATTATTTATTCTCCTTCTCGTTCCCATATCGTTCATAGATTTTGATACAATGCTTATTCCCGATTCCATTGCTATACCCGGAATAATAATAGGGCTTACCCTTTCATTCTTCAGGGGTAGGATGTATTCTTCCATTCTTGGAGCTGTTATTGGAGCGGTTGTCATTGTTACAATATACTATTCGGCAAAATTTATTTACAAAAAAGAAGCTATAGGCCTTGGCGATATGAGGCTATCTGCCCTTATCGGTAGTTTTGTTGGATGGGCATCTTTTCTTATCACTGTCTTTATTGCCTCCTTCATTGGTTTAATATACGGTGTTATAATTATAAGAAAAAGGGGCGGGACCATAAAGAAAGAAATCCCATTTGGTCCCTTTCTATCTATAGGCGGCTTTATCGTATTTATATGGGGGAGAGAAATTTTAAGGCTAATCTACCATAGCTAAAAAAATTTACTCCAGAATCTTTATCTCATATTCTAATTTTGCCGTTTTCCTGATCATTTCTGAGATAGAACAATACTTATCCTGAGAAAGTTTAACTGCTTTTTCCACCATTTTTGAATTAAGGCCTTTACCCTTAAAATAGTATGCCAATCTTACCTTTGTATATACCTTCGGATGTTCAGATGCCCTCTCTGACTCTATATCAATCCAGAAATCTGTTACCTTTTGTTTCATTTTTCTTAGTATACTTATAGCATCCATACCCGTACATCCACCAAGGGAGAATAGGAATACCTCCATAGGTCGAGATGCAGTATCATCACCTCCAACATCAGGTGATGAATCCATTACTATCAGATGATTGGAGGGTCCATATGCGTAGAATTTCATTCCATCTATCCATTTAATCTTTATCACCAATTACCTCCTTTTTTATCGGCCTCAATCCGCAACTTTCCTTTTCTGGACAGTATCCAAGCCGTATACATATGGGGTTAAGCAGACTTGCTAAAAATTTGTCAACCCTTTTTACTTCGCGCTTTATGTAAGTAAATAACATTCTTATTTCCCACTGAGCCCTAAAGCATAACCTCAATTCAGATGTGTGGATCAATTCACGAAGATTCATTGTCATTACTATATTCGTATTAGTTGCATTGGGAAGAATAAATCTTGCATCCTCTTTTGGTATTCCCATATTAATTAGATTTTCATAAATTTTATTAATATCATTAAGCCCCTTTTCAAAGATTGATAATGCCTCTTTATTTTTTTTAATGCTTGGCGGAATGACATAGTTTTCTCTTACTTTAACATATCTCTGTGATTGCTGTGAATAGCTTGCCAACCTGTGCCTTACCAGTTGATGTGTAAGAACCCTTGATACGCCTTCTATGCCAAAGGTGAAGCTAACGTGTTCAAGAATTGATTCGTGCCCCGAAATATAAATATTTTTTATGAGCCTCTTCATAACCTCCTCATCCTTTGCCTCAATTTGTGAGGGGCCCGCATCTGAATAACAGGTTCTTGCCGCAACATAAAGGGTACGAATGGGATTAGGTGTATGGGTTAGGAGGACAACCCTCACCTCTCGAATGTCTCCTTCAAATCTAAGTATTCTCTGTATTTTTCAAGTCTTTTAATATCAGCGATAATAAGAGTATCTCTCTGTATTACAATGTTTCCCCTGGTAAGGGTATTTAAAAAATTCTCGATTTTGTTTCTATCCACTCCTATCATCCCGGAGATTGAATCAGGGCTTGTAGGTATGCCTGAATCTAATCCATCAGGGGTTTGTTTACCCTGAGACATTGCCTTGTTCAGGATGAAGGAAACGAACCTCTTTTCTTCATTTTTTATATACATAAACTTCAGCATCTCGTCCGTTTGTCTTAATCTCTTGGTGAGCGTTTCAATAACATATGAGATAAATGGGTTTTCTCTAACCTGTTTTAGGAAGGCATCCCTGTCTACTATGATTAACTCTGCGTCCGTCTTGGCTATAGCAGAGGCTGAGCGTGGGCTCTGATCAAGTACTGCCATTTCCCCAAAGAAATCACCATCTTTAAGAATGGCAAGGGTCTTCTCTTCATTTCCAATTCTTTTTGTAATCATAATTTGACCTGATTTAATCAAGTACATCTCATTCCCAGTGTCCCCTTCCCTGAAAAGGATCTCCCCAGGTGTTAATCTTTTCTGATAGCCAAATCTATTACTATCCATAGTATCTCCTCCTTTTTTATAATTTTACATTATTTTACTGGATAGTCAAGAAAGATAGGAGGATTTTCTGAGAGGTTCTCATATACCCTTTTTAGATATTCTCTAAAGATATAATCAAATTCGCTATCCATAAGGGAATTCTGGTCTTCACCATACCACCAGAACCAATCAGACCCCTCAGCTTTAAGTATGTTGAAATATGCATTTTCAATCTTTTCTTTAGATTTCCCTTTTTTCATCTTATCAAAATCTTCCCTTACTTTTTTGAGATATTCCCAGGCAGTATTCTCCTGAGATTCACCAATCCATATATTAAAGTCTGAGTTTATCCAGGAACCAGGCCAGAGATAGGAAAGTTCAGCATAATTTTTTTCTATCTTGAGATAGTTTCTTATCGTGGTTGTTCTGATCCAACTTGCTTTTTCAATCTGTGAGTATAATGCGTTCAGGAAGTCTTTTCCATCATTTTTATACCACTCCCACGCATTCTCTCCATCAAGAATCAACGTAATAAGAAACGGTCCTTCTCTGCTTAGATTTTTGTAGTGTGAGTAAAGATTTAGTATAAGGTCGTTGGCGGCATCAACGCCATTCATCTTTTGGTAACGGAACCCAATGGCATCTGAAAGATCTCGTAGCCTGAAAACAATTTTTACCCCATTCATATTATATGGGTTGAATAGTTGCTGCGGCTTGAGTTGATTTACCTTTAGAGATTTCTGGAGATTCCCTTCATCCGTCGCGACCCATTTGATGCCATATTTCTTAAAAATTGGAATCACATTCTCGGAGAGTGCGCCTTCACCAGGCCACATTCCTGTAGGGGGTATACCAAACAATTCTTTGTACATTTCAATAGCTCTTTTGACCTGTTCATCTGCATCCTCAGGTCTGCTAAAGCGGGTTGGAAGAGGCGTATTTGGCATACAGATTTTCGCTATATCAGTATCATATATGAGAGGGAGAATAGGATGGCTAAATGGTGTAGTCGAAACTTCAATTTTTCCATCTTTCAGGAGTTTTCTATGAAGAGGTATGATATTCTTTATGATTTTTTCCTGTGCCTCGAAGATAAGACTTTTATCCCTCTCCGAAAAATTTTTCCCCTTCTCAATTAAGGATTTGATAGTTACAGAATCACCATCAGGGAGTTTTACAACACCTTTTTTGAAATCTGGGTCAAACCAGGCGAGATTAAACCAGACTTGAAGATCTCTAAAATCTTGAACAGTAAATTTTTTCATGCTGGCCTTGTAATTTAACGAACCATCACCTTTTATAACCCTTTTTTCAAGCAGTTCGTTGTATCTTGGATAGGTTTTAATCATATTATCCCAGTTTGCACTGAAGAAGTTTGCGAGGATAAATTTTTTCTGTTCATCATTGAGTTTATCTGCCGGGATCATTGTGTATTCAAGGTATCTATCCGGACATTTTCCTTTAGCCATTATTTTTCCAATATCTATAATTTGGTAAAGCAGTGAAGGTGTCAGGTTAACAACAAAATGGATATTGTATTTTTCTGCAAAGGCAGCCATATCATAATAGTCTTTTATAGCGTGTAGTCGTACCCAGGGGAGCACATAAATTCCCTTTTCTTTTAGGTAAAAAGGCTGGTGTTGGTGCCAGACAATTGTGAAATAAATTGGTTTTCCTTCTCCCTTCAATTTTTCTATCACAGGGATGCCACTTGGGAATGGACTCTCTTCTCCAAATACGATTTTTCCGTTCTCTTTCAAGGTAATAACGGAATTGAAACCGCCGTACCCATCGGGCACTTTTGCGGGATTAAGGGGGTCCTCAACCCATTTGTTATCAACGATGAATTTATACCTATGCACACCAAGCGTGAGGGGAATTGTAATTTTCCACATTTCGTTCTTTTTTACCAATGGTGTGGCTGTTTTGTCCCAGTTATTGAAATCGCCTGCGAGATAGACTGATTTTGAGGTAGGAGAAAAATAGACGAACTGAACGCCTTCTTTCGTTTTCTTTATTAAGGGTTCTGTGAGTATTCTACCGTCTTCCGTAAGGATAAATACAGAATTGAAACCACCAAAGCCATCGGGGGCTTTTAAAGGGTTTAAAGGATCTGGAATCCAATCACCATCAACTATAAATTTATATTGATGAATCCCAGGTAGAATTTTCACCTTTGCCTTCCATAGTGTATCTTCCTTGACCATTTTAATACCATCAGCTGACCAGTTTACAAAATCCCCTGACAATCTCACATCCTTCGCGTCGGGCATCTTCAGAGAAAAAAGTACATTTCCCCCCTCTATGTCAAGGGATAGTAATAATAAAAATACCATAGTATCCTCCCTATCGTAATTCATACGTTAATTGTTCAATTGCCCTTCCAGTTATTTCAAGACTTTTTGGGGCACATTTATCTTCTGTATCAAGATGAGTATGCCAGAATGGATAATCAAAGTCTATTATATCTATTGCACTTACACCCTTTTTTATTAAAGGAATGTGGTCATCATCTATGTAATATTTTACGCTATCGATGAAATTTTTTGGATATAGCTTTTTGAATATCTTAAACGCTCGATCATTAAATCCATTCGAAAATCGTTCAGAGAATCCTTCTTTGTATATGTTCAGATCTCTGTCACCAACCATATCTACAATTATTGCAAAATCAGGTTTTTTGATTAATGTGGAGGCGAAGTATTTTGACCCAATAAAGGAAGAGTATTCTGTTCTCCCGAAGTCTTCACCATCAAAGAAGACAAATTTTATATTCACATGTGGCTTTTTTTTATATAATATTCTTGCCAACTCTAATAGGATTGCTACACCGCTTGCCCCGTCATTTGCTCCAGGTAGAGCCGAATCCTGATAGGTTGTATCTGGATCTTTGTCACAGAAAGGTCTTGTGTCATAATGTGCCCCAAGAAGAAGCCATTTTTTCCCTTTAGAATGTATTTCAGCAATGATGTTATGAAAATGCACACTATTTATTTCAAAATTCTGAAGGTATACAGTGTCTGCAGTCTTTCTTAATCTATTTATGATATAATTTTTACATTTTTTATGAGCGGGTGAACCTGGAATTCTATATCCAAAGTTCATCTGTTTTTCAAGACAACTAAATGAAGAATCTCCATTAAAATTGGGTGTTCTAAATAAAAAGAAACTAATCACCAATAATATGGGCAATGACACTCCTTTTCCTGCTTCTGTTATCAAAATCTATAAACACAATCTGTTGCCACGTTCCTAGAGTTAATTCTCCATTTGCAATGGGTACTGTAAGAGAAGGTCCTATCAATGATGCCCTTAGATGTGAGAAACCGTTTCCATCGTGCCAGGTTTCGTTGTGGTGATAATTTTTATTTTGAGGGGCTATCTTTTCCATCATCTCAGGGAAGTCTTTTTTTAAACCTGGTTCGTACTCAATAGTGGTAATGCCACCTGTTGAGCCAGGGATAAAGAGTGTAACTATTCCGTTTTTTATACTGGACTCTCTAAGAATTTCTACTACGGCTTTAGTAATATCTATAATATCGTCAAAACCTTTTGTGGAAAACTTTATTTCATCAGTATAAATTTTCACTATTTTTTGACTCGCTCTACATAAGCTCCTGTTCTTGTGTCAATCCTTATTATTTCGCCCTCTTCCACAAAAAGAGGAACAGATATAATTGCACCAGTCTCAACCTTTGCTGGTTTGGTGCCCCCTTGAGCGGTATCACCTCTTACCCCGGGATCTGTTTCTATAATTTTTAATTCAACAAAATTCGGTAATTTTATACCAATAATTTTATCATCTGCAATTAAGAGAGATAATTCTAAACCGTCCTTTAGAAATTTATATTCCTCTTCAATTTGATCGAGTGGAAGGCTATACTGCTCATAGGTTTCGAGATCCATAAAAATATAATAATCTCCATCTCTATAAAGGTATTGGGCAGATTTTTCCTCTACTCTAACAGGATATATTGTTGTCCCAGATTTCAGATTTTTTTCGATAACTGCACCTGTCTCCATATTTTTAAATTTGGTTCTTACGAATGCCTGTCCCTTCCCAGGTTTAACATGCAGAAAATCTACAACTTTATAAACTGCTCCATCCATTTTAACTGTTAAGCCCTTTCTGATATCGCTTGTATCAGCCATAACTTTCTAAAGAGTGATTAGTTCCCTTTTTGATTTTGTTAACTCAATCTTTTTACCATTAAAAACAGCAACGGTATCTTCAATTCTTACTCCACAAAAGTTATTTATATAGACACCTGGTTCAATTGTGAAAACCATACCATCTTTCAAAACACCCTTGCTTTTGAAGCTAACAAAGGGTTTTTCATGGATATTAAGGCCCACTCCATGGCCAAGTGAATGTGTAAAATTTTCTCCGTAACCCTTTGCTGTAATGTAATCCCTTGCAATTTTATCAATATCCTTTAATTTCATACCGACCTGGAATTTAGTACGAGCCTCTTTTTGAGCTTGATAGACGGTGTTGTAGATATCCAATTCTTTTTTTGATGGTTTCCCGACATAGATTGTCCTGGTCATATCAGAGGCATAACCCTTATAGAAATTTCCAAAATCCATTGTAATGAATTCATTTTTGCGGATTTTTTTATCGGATGCCACACCATGGGGTGTCCCTGAACGGTAACCTGAGGCAACAATAGTATCAAATGAAGGCTTTTCACCACCCAGTTTTTTCATCTGATACTCTAGCTCTGCCGCAATATCTTTTTCTTTTATCCCGGGTTTAATAATATCAAGAACCTTCAGTAATGCTTTATCACCAATAGAGGCAGCCTTTTTCAGATACGTAATTTCCTTCTCGTCCTTTATTTCTCTTAACTCCTCTACCGCTCCTTCGATTGGTTTCATTTTCTTTTTTAAAACTTTTTTTATAGATTTTAAAGATCCATAAGAAACGCTGGCGGATTCAAACCCAATCGTTTTCTTTCCTTTGAAAATTTTTTGTCTGACTAATTCCATCGTATATCTTTCCTTCGAAAGTGTAAAATCAGCATCTTTGATGTTTTCAACTATATCCCCCTGGAAGCGATAATCCGTTATAAGCAGAGCCTTTCTCCGTGTTACGAATAGGATGCCTGAATCTCCAGTAAATCCTGTCAGGTAGTATATATTTTTCATATTGGTTATAAGGAAGGCATCAATTTTTAGCTCAGAGAGTCTTTTCTGTAGTTTGCTCATCCTTGAGTTACTCATTTTCGTCTTCCCCAAAAAGATCGCTAAGGCTCTTAGGTTCCGCGTTCTCTGTCCCTCTTTTATTTTCTTCTTTCTTTTCAGTATCCTCTTCTTTTGCTTCTGGCTCAGCTGACTCTATCTCTATAGGTGTTTCTTTCTTACCAATTTCCTCAAGGATGCCTGTATCTTCGGTTTTTTCTTCCTCCATTGGAGGAGAAGGTTTCTTTATCTCTTCTAAGGGTGACAGTCCTTTTATTTCATTTAGCAAAAGGGATGCATCAGTATTATCAGGTTCTTTTTCAAGGATTTTCTGAAGTACAGAGAGGGCTTTATCATTAAAGTTATACTTTATGTACAATTTTGCCAATTCAAGATTAAATTTCGGATTTATAGTCTCTGAACCCTGGGGTACTTCTATAGTTTCTTTTTTAATCTTTTTTTCTGGTAATTCTGCCATTTCTTTTTCTACTGATTCTGCCCCTATTTCTTTGGTCTCAAATTCTTCTGTCCCTTTCTCTATTGGTTGAGCAGAAACAGGCTCAACCTCTTCCCTTGTTTCTTCAACAGGTGGAGTTTCTTCAGTAGGTGTTTCAGCCTCTGCGGGCTGTTCGGGTACTCTTTTGGGCTCAAGGAAAGATTCAAGTTCCTCTTCAGGGATATTTTTTTTGTGCGTCTCTTTAGGGACTTCAGTTTCTGTTGGTACTTCCATAGATTCCTTCGTCTTTTCCTCTTCGAAAAAGGAAAAGAAGTCTTCCTTTCCGACGGATGATATAACATTTTTCTCTTCCTCTAAACTCTTTTCCCTGAGTTCTCTCAATTTATCCCTTGCTGCATCATCAAGAGGGTCGAGATTCAACAATTTCTGAAGTATATCTATTGCTCTATTTGTCTGTCCTTCCTGAATATAAAGGTCACTGAGTTCCTTATGAGCAAGGATACTTTGCTTATCAAGTTCAACGGCTTTTTCGAATTCCTTTATGGCAGCCTCTATAGCGTTTTTATCCCTATAACATCTTCCTAGTATCATGTAACCGGTGGCGTAATTTGGATGTTTTCTGAGACCGTCTTCAAGGATAGTAATTGCTTCATCAATCCTATTAGCCTTCCTTAAGGTATCGCCGTATTGAGCAAATATTAACGAATCAGGGTCCCTTTCATACTTTTCTCTCAATTTGTCAAGATTTTCTTCTAACATATTTCACCTGCCTTTTTATTATTTTACAAATTTAATATACCTTTATAGAGAGTAGTGTCAAGTAAAAAAGTGATATGAAATAGCTATTAAGATGTCAGAAAACAGAGCATAATTTTTCCTTTACTTATTGTTTTTTTTATTGAAGCTGTGAACATTAAAAGTATTACTTCAGTAAACATTCAGCCTGTGGATTGTCTACTTGACATAAGTGAATAAATAAATATAATCAAAATATATTATAAATTGGGCCCGTAGCTCAGTTGGTTAGAGCGGCTGACTCATAATCAGCAGGTCGTGGGTTCAATCCCTACCGGGCCCACTTAATACAGAGTATATATGGGAGAAAGATTTGGAAGGGCGAATAGCTCAGTTGGTTAGAGCACCGGTCTCACATACCGGAGGTCAGAGGTTCAACTCCTCTTTCGCCCATAATAAGTGCACAACTGTGCACTTATTTTATTTTTAAGGAGGATTAATGACTGTAAAGGAAAAATTAAAAATACTTATGGAGCTTCAAAAGATAGACGATGAAATATTACGACTGAAGCAATTAAAGCAAAGGACGCCAGAAGATTTAAAAAAGCTGGATAAAGAATTAGAAAGGGCTGAGGAGGAATTTAATGAGGAAAAGAGTCAGCACGAGCTCTTGAATGAACAACGTTTAAGAATAGAAAGAGATATTGAAGAGGCAAAGATGCTATACGAAAATTCAAAGAAGAGGCAATTTTCTGTTAAAACGAATGAGGAGTATAAGGCTCTACAAAAACAAATAAAGGAAACCGAAGAAAAGATTTCATTGCTCGAAGACCAACTCCTTGAAATATATGCAAAGAGAGAGAAAGAAAACAAGGAATATACAGAAAAAGAAAGAATGTTTGATGATTTAAAAAAGAGAATTCTTGAGGAGAAAAGAAATATAGAAAGGGCATCAAACAATGCTGATGAGAAAATACTAATCAAAGAGGATGAGAAAAAACGCACAGCAGCAAGACTAAATGATGAACCACTTTTCCAGAGATATGAAAGAATTAGAAAGAGCAAGGGTGGAAAGGGTGTAGCTGTGATAGAAGAAGCAATATGTACTGGTTGTTTTTCTACCATTCCACCTCAGAAATTTGCTGAAGTAAAACGGGCTGAAAGGATATTCACCTGCGATATGTGCGGCAGAATCCTGATTTATAAATACATTGACTAAATTTATACTCTATACGGATGGGGCCTCCTCAAGTAATCCAGGACCTTCTGGGATTGGTTTTGTTGTATACAAAAATGATAAAAAAATCTTTGAAGGTTCTAAATATATAGGAATAAGTACAAATAATCAAGCAGAGTATACAGCGCTTGTTGAAGGATTAAGATTCCTAATATCTAAAAATATAAAGGAAGTGGATGTATTTCTTGATAGTCAGTTAGTTGTAAAACAGTTAAATGGTGCATATAAGGTAAGGAATACATATATAAAGAAACTATTTTATAGGGTTGTATCTTTAATGAAGGAATTCAAAGGTATAAGTATTAAATATATCCCCAGAGAAAAAAATAAGGAAGCGGACAAACTTGCAAAATCTGCAATAAGGTTTTAGAATAAACTTTTAACTGGGCGTAAAGAGAGAGAATCAATAATTCGTAGTTACTAGACAGCTCGTGAAGCATCATATTTTGAGCCAAAGGCTTTGGAATGGATGATAAAGTTTATATAGTTTTACAAAGTTTTACCACCACCAATGTTTTATTAAGAATAAACTCCTTGACAACAAATCATTTTTTAATAACTTAAGTTTATGGTATTTCTTCTTATGATGGTTTTCCCTTATGGGGAGGTTATATTAGATGTTGGTGTTAAGGGCCTTCACTACGTGGATACGAGTATCGTTTTGACAACATCCAATCTTTCTATAGGTGAAATACTTACAGAAAAAATGGGACAGAAAGCAATAAAATATCTTTATTCTACTGGATTGTTTAAAGATATAAAGCTTGAAGCTGAGAGAAAGGGTGGAGGAGTGAAGGTTTGGATTGTTGTAGAAGAATATCCAAAACTTCGAAGTGTTAATTTCGAGGGTAATAAAAAGATAAAGGATAAGGAAATTTCTCCACTCATTGATATTTCTCCTCCGATGTTGGTCTCCGATAGAAGATTATTTCGTATAAAGAAGGCAATTCTCAATTTGTACAGAGAAAGGGGTTTTAGAGGAACAAAGGTTAATTTGAAAAGGAATTATCTGGAAGGGGAAATGGATGTTACATTTGAGATAACGGAAGGGAAGAAGCTTGTACTTGTAGATGTAAAATTTTGGGGAAATGAAAAAATAAAATCAAGAACACTTGGTGGAAAGATAAAACATAGAGGGAAAAAGAAATGGATGTTCTGGAGAAAGGGTGAGATTGTTGATTCTACACTTGTTCAAGATGTAAAAAGAATAGAAAATTATTATAGAGAAAAGGGTTTTCTCGATGCAAAGGTTGATTCATACAAAATTAATGAAAATAATTCGCGTGCAGTACTTAATTTTTACATAACAGAAGGGACAAAGTATTATGTTGGTTCGATCGTATTCGTTGGCAATGAGTATTTAAAAAATCCAGAGAAGTATATAAAATTGAAAAGAGGAGAGATTTTTAATAATAAAAGTTTTCAAAAATCGATCCAGGATATGTATACCTTTTATACAAATAATGGATATCTTTATGTTAATATTAATCCAGATATGCAGTTCCAGGGCGATACAGTAAATGTAACCCTCTCAGTAACAGAGGGCGACAAGGTTTTTGTTAAGTATATAGACATAAAGGGAAATGAGAAAACATACGACAAAGTAGTAAGAAGAAATATCACAATATTTCCTGGTGATATATTTAAGAGGGAAGAAGTAATAAATTCACAAAAAAATATTTTTAGGCTCGGATACTTTGATGATCTAAGTTTAGAAATGAAACCCGAACAATCAAAGGATTCCATTACCCTTGTATTTAAGGTCAAAGAAAAACAGAGTGCACAATTTACTGCAGGATTTGGATTTTCGGGTGACATAGGATTAACTGGAAACGTTTCTATGAATATCCCGAACTTTTTAGGAAGGGGACAGCGGGTAAACTTTTCCTATGAGAGAACTGTTGCCAATACGAAGACATCACAGCCTGTACAAAACTTAACCTTGGGATTCCGTGAACCCTGGCTTTTTGATACACCTACCAGCTTTGGATTTAACATATTCTCAACATTCAGAATGTGGCAATATTATGATGAATATAGAACAGGGGGGCAGATAAGTTTAGGGAAACTCCTCACCAGGAATAGAAATGTTTTTCTTGGTGGTTCTTATAGTTTATCAAGAAATGAGATATCAGTTGATACGACTAAAAGTGTACCTGATTTTATTTTAAACGAGGCAGGTAAAAAAATAGAATCCTCCGTGATGGCTAATTTCTGGAGGGATACGAGGGATAATTATCTTGCAGCAAAAAATGGAAGTTATATTTCTTTCTCCCCAAAATTATCTGGGGGGATTTTACAGGGAAATGTAAGTTTTTATAAAATCAACTTTGAAATGAGAAGGTACGCAGAAATCTTTCCAGATTTCGTTCTTATGAATAGATTATTTTTTGGATTTGGGAATGGCATTGGGCAGGAAATTCCTTTGACAGAAAAGTACATATTAGGTGGAAGTGGTTCTATGGGTATAAGGGGATATAACGATAGATCTATTGGGCCTATGAAGGATAACTATGTTATTGGTGGGAATGCAGCATTAATTATGAACCTTGAATTAAGGAGGAATTTGTCGAAAACTGCTTATGTTATGACATTTATCGATGCTGGCAATGCGTATAAGAGTTTAAAGTATATGAAGCTTTCAGACCTCTATACGAGTGGGGGAGTAGGTTTCAGAGTGGAAATACCGATGATGGGTATTATAGGTTTCGATTTTGGGTACGGATTTGACAAAAATAAGGGGAGAAAATGGTTACCACATTTTCAGTTAGGCGTTACGTTTTAATAGTTTTTGTTCTTTTGGCTTCCTGTTCAAAGGAATCAGGGTTTATTTTTCCGGAGAGGCAAGTTAAAACAAGTATTGTCAAACCTGATAGTGTATATTCTTATTCACATTATGTTTCTACTGGGAGTTCACAAAAATTATATACAGGTAGAAATGGAGAATATTCAACTATGTCTCTCCTCCATTTCATAATTCCCGACACACTATCGATAGATTCTTTTAGCATCATAATGAAAGGTGATTCTGTTTCAGATACCTTTTTTGTAATGAAGGCTATCAAACCCTGGGAGGAAAATAGTGTTACATACGATTCTCTTGCTTCAATATGTGGTGATACGGTCTTTAAACAATTTATCTCTAGTGATTCGCTGGTGATAAAGTTTGGTTCATCACCCGATAATGACGAGATGACCAATGGATTTATAATAGGCTCAAGCAATTTCTATAAGTTTGGATCTCGAGAATCTGATAACAAGCCTTCCATTCATCTTTTTAATGGCAGTAGTTTCGAAATTAAAAATCCAGATAAAGATGCATATGTTGTAGGTATTGATTCATCACTTGCAGGATTTGGGGTTAATGATACTATGGAAGACACACTTTTAATTGGGAGTGGCATTGGTGTGGATGGTGTGGTTGAGTTAAACCTTGATTCTTTACCACCTATTCCGCTCGATTCAATTTTATACTCAAGATTTGATATTGGTGTATACTCGCCTCAGGCCTGTACTCTTGAAGTTCTCTTAAAGCGAGGCACACAATACTATGCAATTGGCTCCAAATCTTTGTCAGGAAATGTGGAAGGGTATATTTCTATTCTCCCTATTGTTCCTTATTTAAGTGATACGCTCCCTTCATATTCTATTATCCTAAGGAATAAATATTACGGGAATAACATTGGCAGATTTACTATTCCAACAGATTCCGTAGCTTTTTATATTATGTATATAAAAAGGGGAGGCAATTGATGCTTTTTGTTATCCTTTCTTCAACATTATTTTCACAGATAGGAATTGGAGAAAACACATACCCCGGCAATATGGATGCAAAGATATTGGGATCACCGCTCTCTAATGATATTTCTATTAACCCTGCTTTTTTTATAGACTCATTTTATACTTCATTTACCCCAATCTTTTCTTATAGTAGAAGTGGACAACGCGAGTACAGGATCTCTTCCTTTGGATTTACTTTTCCTATTAAAGACATAATTAATATTGGCATTATTGGTGACGTATTATATACACAGAATTTTACATTTACCTTTCCACCGGATTCTAATGAGTGGGACCATTTTACAGAGAGCGTAAAGAGGATTGGAGACATCACGGATTTTTCTGGAGTAATGTCATTACGTTACAAAAATATGGATTTTGGTTTGCGAACTGGGTGGCTAAATGGCGGGAGTGAGTATAGATGGCATATACTTTTTGATAAGTATAGAGATATAGATGATACAACGAGGGTTTTTTATTCGGGCTATACGTATGGTGGAGGGTTCAAGTTACACCTTTCCACAATAGATCTTGGTGCTTCAGTTTTTTACAGATATATAGGGGGAGATACACTGATCCAAAAGCTTGTTTACAAAGCAGGGATATCATTTCCGATAAGTCGAGGGAATGGTTACGTTACAGTCTCCCAGAACGAGTTTAATGTATCAATGCAGTATTTGTACGTCTATGTTGGAGGGGGGTACGTATTCTCCGAGAGCGAAGGAAGTAAAGGCTGGAAAATCGGTATTGGTAGTAAAATACCCTTAAAATCAAGTAATAGGCTTTCTCTTTTTGGCATTGTTAGAAATATAACAGGAAGATTTGAAGATTTTGAATATACGGCCGGGGTTTCTTTCGAATTCCTTGAATAGAACAAAAGGAGGTAACATATGAAGATATTAAAACTTTCTACGTTTTTTCTATTAATGCTTTCACTCTCAGTTTTAGGTGAAGTAAAATTAGGGTACATTGATTCAAATAGAATTATGAAGGAATATAAGGGCATAAATGAAATTGAGAAAAAATACAATGACAAATTGAATGAGTGGCAAAAAAGGGCTGAAACTTTAAAGAGAGAGATTCAGGATCTTCAGAAACAGGTTCAGACTCAGGGTCTTTTACTTTCTCAAGAAGCAAAAGTAAGAAAAATGCAGGAGATACAGTCAAAACAACGGGAGTATGAAAATTTTCTTCAGTCGATCTGGGGCCAGAATGGAGAGGCAAAAAAATTAAATGACCAGCTGATGAAGCCCCTCCTCACAAAGGTAGATTCAATTTTGAAAAAAATTGGTGCTGAAGATGGATATACAATGATTCTTGATATATCCAGTGGAGTTGTGGTTTATGCTGATGAGGGTTTGGATATTACTGATGAAGTAATAGATGAATTAAATAGTGAGTTTGCTCCCGTTAAGGAAGCAAAAATATATTTTTATGTTGCAAAGTTCAAGGAAAAGACTGGAGAAGCCTCTTCTCTTAACCTTGGAGAAAAGTTAAAAAATCTTGTTACTGCAAACCTCAAAGGTAGAGGGCCTTTTGATGTTATTGAGCACTTCAAGATTGCAAATGCGGAGAACAGCGAAGGAATTCTTCGAGAAGAAGATATGAATGAATCAAAAGCGCTGTCTGTGATTAAGAAGGCTGATGCAAGATTGATTGTCATTGGAGATGTTACAAAAAACGGTGAAGATATTGTAGTTAGTTATAAAGTAGTTGATTCTGAAAATAACAAGACTGTCATATCCAGTTCTTCAACGGTAAAGGGAGAAAATAAGCTGGATGTCATTGTTAATGATATAATAACGAAGATCTTAAAAGAATATAATGTTAAGTAGTGGGAAGGAAATTGCAAAGGTCGTTGGAGGAAAGTACAAGGGACAAAATATAAAGATAAAGGGTATTACGGATCCAGAGGATGTAAAACCATATCATATTGTCTTTATATTCAACTTTTCTAAATTCAAAAAAATCAAGAAATTAAAAAAAACAATTTATGTTGTAAAAGAGGATTCCGAAATTAAAGGAGAATACAATTATATTCTTGTTGATAACCCAGAAGAATCCTTTGTCAGGTTTCTTAATCATTTTTTCCCTGAACCTGTTAAATTCAGGAAAGGAATTTCGGAGCATGCAATTGTTGGTAATGCAGAATTGGGAAAGGATGTCTCGATAGGAGAAAATGTAATTATAAGGGATGGCGTATCCGTAAATTCTGGTACAGTTATCTTTCCTAACGTTTATATTGGCTTCAATGTCACAATAGGAAAAAATGCAATAATATACCCAAATGTTTCTATATATGATAGGTCAATTTTAATGGATAACGTTATAATCCACGCGGGTGCTGTCATCGGAAGTGATGGATTTGGCTATATAAATAAAGATGGAAAAAGGTTGAAAATTCCACAGGTGGGTAGGGTGATTATAGAGGATGATGTAGAAATTGGTGCGAATACGACGATTGATCGTTCCACCATTGGTGAAACAGTCATTAGAAAAGGGACAAAGATAGATAATCTTGTACAAATCGCTCATAATGTGAAGGTTGGTAAAGACACAGTGATAGTTGCCCAGGCGGGCGTTGCAGGAAGCGTTAAGATAGGAGACAGGGTTATAATAGCAGGCCAGGCAGGCATAGCAGATCACCTAAATGTAGAAGATGATGCACTTATTCTTGCCCAGTCAGGAGTAATGAGAGACGTTAAGAAGGGGCAAATTATTTTTGGATATCCTGCAGATGAGAGGATGAAAACACTCCGATTTAATGCCCTTATTGCCAAGATTCCTGAGATTCTTGAGAGGATTAAGACACTCGAAAAAAAGAGATGATCCTTTTCCTTATACTTTTTCAAGCAGATTCAATCCAGTATTCTGGCAATAGAATTTTATTTTTTCCGGAAAGTAACTCCGTAAAATTATTTGGAAAAGGTGAGGTTATATATGGGGATTTAAGGGTGGAGGCAGAAACAATATCCTATTTCATCGATAAGAAGAAACTTATAGCAAATGGTAATCCTATTTTTTATGAAAAGGACCAAAAAATAACTGGTGATAAAATGGTCTATTTTTTTGATGAAAAAAAGGGAGTTGTGAATAATGGAAGGACAAAAGTAGAAAAGGGCTGGATGACAGGGAAAGAGGTGAGATTCTATAAGAATAAGATTCTTAAAATAAACAAGGGTACATTTACTACCTGTGATCTCAGCCCTCCCCACTACTATTTTTTTTCTCCCAGAATGAAAGTTATACTGAATGATAAGCTTATGGCATCCAATATATTTCTTGTTGTTTCAGGTATTCCATTATTTTACATACCTATTTGGATGTACCCTCTTTCAAGGGGAAGAAGATCAGGATTTTTAATGCCAAAATTTGGTTCATCGGGTTATGCAGGAAAATATATCGAAAATATTGCATGGTATCAGACACTTGGATCAAACGCGGATGCCACGCTTGGTTTCAACTTTTATACAAGTATGGGTTTAAGGCCATTTTTTGAATTAAGATGGACACTTGAGGGAAATAAATCGAGGGGGAACATTAGCGGATTCTATCAAAGAGAGAGGGGTGGTAGGGAGAGATGGGAATTGAAGGGGAATAATAACTCTCAGATTCCCGGGGGCATAAACATGAAATTTTTCTCCAATCTTCAGAGCGATAGAGATATTAATAGGGATTATATCCCCGGTGTAGTTAACCCTGGAACACAAAATGTAGAATCTTATCTTTCACTTTCCAGGAGCTTTTCGTTTGCCAGTGGTGACGTAATATTTGAATGGGAGAAGAACCTTTTTACAGGAGAGATAAAGGAGAAATTACCAAAGTTTAATGTCACTATCTTTCCAGGACATATTGGGCCAGTTTCCATTGATTTTTCTACCAGCTCTTTAAGAAACGAAGAGGATATTCTTTATAATAATAGTAGAAGTAATGCAAGCATAACAAAAAATATGTTTCCATTTGTTGTAACAGGCAAATTTAATGTAAACAATTTTTATACCTCTTTGACTAAGGATTCTATCCCCAGAATGATTTGGAATTATTCTTATTCTTTACAAACCCATACGAAGATTTATTTATTCTCCCTTTTTGGGGTTTATCCATTTAATAAATTCAGGAATGTTATTACCCCTCGTTTCTCATATTCTTACACCTCTTCAGCCGATTCGGTGGATTTCTTTCCGGGAGCCCCTTTTTCTATACCTCATCAAAGAAGATCCCTAATATTCTCATTAACCAGTGATTTGCAAGGAAAAATGGGTGAAAACAAATTTGAGTTATTAACCTTGGGTGCTGCATCTTCATATCAATTCGATGAAAAAAAGATTGCTCCAATCATGATAAATGGAAAGATACCCTTTAATGTAATTACATCAAATATTTCAACAACTTATGACATATATACAAGAAAATTTTCTGATATATTTCTTAATACAGATTTTACGCTTGAAAAGAAGTTTGAAAGTAAACCATTCCATTTTGATATAAGGCATCATCTAACATTCACGGACACTTCTTTGACACAACAGGCAGATGCTAAACTCAAAATGAATATAACAAGGAAGTGGTTTGTAGAGTTAAATAGTCACTATGACTTTGAAAGGGGTAAAATGACAAATATGAGTGTTGCGTTAAAGAGGGATTTACACTGTTGGTCAATGTCTTTTTCTTATAGCTATTACGGTTCAAACTGGGATTATAAATTTTCACTACGTCTAAAGAGCATACCGGAAATAAAGTTAGAAAGAACGACTATCAAATCGCTCTTCCCATAAGCCTAATTTGCAAATTTTGGATTCACGGGAAGTGGGTGAATATAAGGATTAACAAACTATGAATTTATGTAAACTTTGAAAATACAAGGAAAAAATAAAAAAACACTTGACAAACCCTTAAAAATACTATATATTTAACATAACAATTAACCAAAAGGAGGTCTATATGAACAAGAGGGACATGATCGAGAAAATTGCAAAGGAGGCGGGGCTCTCAAAGAAACAGGCACAGAAGGCACTTGATTCTATGATCACAGGGATTACAAAATCATTGAAGAAGAACGAAAAGGTTACCTTTGTTGGATTTGGGACCTTTTCTGTCAGGAAGAGGAAAGCAAGACAGGCAAGAAATCCAAGGGATCCCAAACAGATCATTAAGGTTCCAGCCAGAAAAGTACCTGTTTTCAAAGCCGGCAGCAGTCTAAAAAGTGCTGTAAAGTAATCTAAGGGGGGCTGTTGCCCCCTTTTTTTGGAGGTTATATGAATACACTATTCGGTGTATTTGCTTTTTCTCTCGTTATAGAAAGAGCCGTTGAACAGATTATAGATTTTATACCGAAGAAAAAAAGAAAGACTGTCTCCTGGGCGCTATGTACATTCTTTGGGCTTTTGATAACATTTTTTGGGAAGGTGGGGTTATTTACAAGTCTTGGTTTTTTTAATGAAATTCGTTCTCCAGGGCTTAATTACGTTGATTACTTCCTTACAGGTTTACTTATTGGTGGTGGAAGTGAGCCAGTCCACTCTGTTATAAATGGGTTAGCAAGAAAAAAAGAAGAAATCAAAATGAGGACTAAGAATTACGAAAAAATTAGTAAATGAGTGGGGAGAACACAAGTTTATTCAGTTTTTGAGACAAGAATTCAAAAAACATGATAGCGATATTAAAGTTTCTATAGGTGATGACTGTGCAGTTTTCAAGGATGGAACAATAGTCACGAAAGATATTTTTTCTGAGGGCGCTCATTTTATTCTCAAAAAAATGAAGCCTTACAATATAGGATGGAGGTGTTTTGCAGCTGCTCTAAGTGATATAGCTGCGATGGCTGGGACCCCGTTACACTCCCTTCTGGCAATAGGAATTCCTTCAGAGTTAGAGGTAGAAAAACTGAAGGAAATAGTGGAAGGGATAAAATCTCTTTCGAGCCTTTTTAAAGTCGATCTGATAGGAGGAGATACTATTGGCAGTAAATTCCTTTTTATCTCATTTACAATTATTGGTAAGGCGAAAAAGCCAGTTTTAAGAAGTGGGGCAAAGATCGGAGATACTATTTATATAACGGGGAGTATAGGTAATGCAAGGATGGGGTATATGCTTCTAAGAAGTGGGGAGAGTCCAACAGACAAGTTCTTAAAACCTATTCCGAAAATAAGAGAGGCGAAAGAACTTATTAAAAATTATCATATAAATAGTATGATAGATATATCTGATGGGGTATTAATGGATGCAGATCATATAAGTGAGGAGAGTGGTGTAGGTATAGACATAAGTTCAAAGGATCTGCCTATATCAGAGAGTGTAATAGAATTTTGTAAGAATCAGGGATTCGATCCGGTATTTTTTTCTCTGGAGAGCGGAGATGAATATGAGTTATTGTTCTCATCTCCTGATGAGGTTGATCTCCCATATGTTAAGAAGATAGGAAAAATAATTTCGCAAAAAGGCATTTTTATTGACGGAAGAAGGGCAAAGATAGAGGGGTTTGATCATTTTCGGAGTGAAATTTGAAAATTAAACCAATATGCTATCCCTGTGCATTAAATTTTGCTTTAAGGACGATGAACTTTATTGGCGAGGGGGGCAATATTGAATTAATGAGGAAAGTTACAAGAGGTATTTCGGATATTAGGCCGGAATTGACTCCCGCTCACCTTGGTACACTTGTCAACAGGATAATAAGAGAAGAAACAGGCGTGGAGGACCCATATAAAGATGAAAAGAAGAGAGAAAATAGAATAGCACTTGAAGTTTATCCATTATTAAAAAGGTACGTTGAAAGAAGTAAAGATAGATTACTTTCTGCATTGAAAATATCTGCGGTAGGAAATGCTATAGATCTTGGTGTCAGTGGAAAAATTCATCTTGATTTTAATGAGATAGAGAAGGAACTTGATTTTGATTTTCGCGTTAATCGGATAACTTATTTTAGAGAAAAACTATTGAATTCAAAGAGCATTTTACTTGTAGCTGATAACGCTGGCGAAATAATCTTTGATAGAATTCTACTTGAAGAATTAAAAATAAAAAAATTCGTCGCAGTAAAAACAGGCCCTGTTATTAACGATATAACTATAGACGAAATTGATGAAACAGGAATATTAGAAACAGCAGAAGTAATTGAAACTGGGAGTGATTCTCTTGGTATAATATTTGAAGAAGTTTCGGATACATTTAAGGAAATTTATAACGCTTCAGATATAGTCATTGCAAAGGGACACGCAAATACCGAAACATTAATTGATGAAAAGAGGGAAATATTTTTTTTATTGAGGGCAAAGTGTGAGTATGTAGCAGATTATCTTGGTATAAAAAAATTTGATTACTACTTTGGAACGGGTTAAATATCCATATATTGTCAAAAAATACATCACCCATTCACCCTCCGTAAGTCTTTTCTGTATCCCATATTCTATATCTTAATCCCTGTTTTATTCCTACATCCTATTCTCCATATCCTATATCCTATATTTTGCCTTTTTTACACGATTTACGAATCACGGCTTTTTCCTTGAGAGGCAGGCATTCGTAGTAGTAATAAGGCTTGTTGACAAACTTGTTATTTCGTCTTAAAATATACAGAGAAAAAAGGAGGTAAAATGGAAATAGATGAGAAGGTGTTTGAAGAGGTAAAAATTACTTCCCAACTAATGAAAGGGTGGATAAGATTTCTTGGTATAACAACAATTGTTCTTGGCGCAATTTCAGTATTCAGTATCTGGGGTATTATTATTGCCTGGCTTCCAATATGGCAGGGAGTACTTTTGATTAGGGCTGCCAACGGTCTCGAGATTGTTGATAAGGAAGATCCAAACGGTCTTCTCCAATCGTTGAAGGCATTCAGAGTATACTTTGTTATTCAAGGGATTTTACTTATATTGGGTATTGCATTTATCATTATTGCACTTTTCACAATTGGAGTTACAAGTTTCTCCCATATGATGAGGGGAGGTTTATACTGAGAAGTGAATACCAGTTAAGGCAGGACATCATTTTTTTCGGAAAGCTTTTAGAGGAGAGGGGCCTTGTCGTTGCTACTGATGGAAATTTAAGCGCGAAACTTTCAGATGGGAATATTCTTATAACACCAACTGGTCTTCCGAAAGGTAGACTTACTATTGATTCTCTTGTAAAAATAAACATCGAAGGGAAAAAAATATCGGGTTCTCACAATCCTTCAAGCGAATACAGAATGCATATAGAGGTTTATAAAAAAAGGAAGGATGTGTTTGGTATAATTCATACGCATTCTCCTTATGCATCAGCTTTTGCAGTCTCACATATACCTCTTGAGCCTGTTGTGTCTGAGGCAGTTTTGTCCAATGGGCATGTTCCTGTTAGTCCATACGCTACCCCTTCAACGGAAGATGTGCCACGTTCAATCGCTGGTTATATAAAAGATCACAATTCGATTCTTCTGGCAAATCATGGGGCCTTGGCAATAGGTAAAAGCCTTGAAGAGGCATTTTATCGTGCTGAAAGGGTTGAGTATCTTGCAAAGGTTATGTTCATTTCAAGACTCCTTGGAGGTGCAAAACCTATTCCCCAAGAAGAGGTAGAGAAGCTTTTGAAAAATTGGGGCCTTAAATGAATGAAATTCATTTGTGACTTTATGCTCGGTAGACTTGCGCGTTGGATGCGATTACTTGGTTATGACACGCTTTATTTTAAGGATACCGATAATAATAGGTTAATTCTGAAAGCTGATAATGAGGGGAGAATAATACTTACCAGGAATAAGAGATTAAAAAAAGATAGAGGTGTGTTTCTAATACGTTCTGAAAATATAAAAGAACAAATAAAAGAAGTAGCAAAAAACTATTCAGGTGAGAGAAAATTTTCAAGATGCAGCCTTTGTAATACAGCCCTTGAGAAAGTGCCAAAAGAGAGGGTAAAGGATATGGTGCCTCGTTATACATTTCGGACACATAAGATTTTTTACTTATGCCCAAAATGCAATAAAGTTTACTGGAGAGGTAGCCACATTAAACTTATGGAAGAATTTCTGAAGGATATTGGATGAGGAAAACCCTTGTATCTCTTATAATTCTTTTAGCGTTTTCATCCTGTATGCCGTTAGTAACGCGAAGAAACCTGGTTTTTCATAAAGAACCTACTGTTAGAATCCTGATTATTAAAGACCCTGCACGAATAACTATATCATCCGATGTTGGCACAAAAATTGTCATTGGGAAAAAGGAAGGTGTGTTTGCGGGTGAAGTGCGGGTGACCTTTAATCCCTTTAAAATATGGGTTGCGAAAAACAAAATCATAAAAGAAAAAGGATTTCCCGTCGTTTTTTTTCCACTTGAAAGGGGTTATATATATTTAAATGGCAGTCCCTATAGAGGATTTATAAAGATTGTTAAATACAAAGATGATATACTTATAGTAAACTACCTTCCAATTGAAGAATATTTGAAAGGTGTTGTTCCCTTTGAGATGGGGAGGCTTCCTGAAAGGATGATTGAGGCATTGAAGGCACAGGCAGTTGCATCGAGATCATATGCCCTAAGATCTATGAAAAGAAATATGCCGTATGATCTGGGGAATACAATTGCTCATCAAGTGTATGGAGGAATGAGAAAAGAAACTGATATTACCAATAGAGCAGTAGAGGAAACGAGGGGTGTGGTGCCTACATATAGAGGACGGCCTATAGATGCAAGATACTCTTCTACCTGTGGAGGGAGAACTGAAAACAACGAGGATGTATGGAATAGTAAACCTGTACCATATCTGAGATCTGTATATGATGGAAGGTTTGGGAAACCATTCTGCAGGTTTTCCCCCCATTTCAACTGGAGAGTAGTTTTTGATAGGAAGGAATTTTTTGATACAGTAAAAATGAGAATAAAAGAGATATTTGGTAAGGAAGTTAATAGAGTTAACTACGTAAAGATTTCAAAGAGAACGAGGAGTGGGAGGGTAAGGATAGTCGAGGTAGGAACAGATAGGGGTAAGTTTAAAATAGAAAGGGATAGGATAAGAAGTCTTTTCCCAAAGGATGGTGTGTCTCTAAAAAGTTTACTTTTTTCAATGGAAGTCCGAGGGGATAAAATAGTAGTGAGTGGGCATGGATATGGGCATGGAGTGGGGATGTGTCAATATGGAGCAATGGAAATGGCAAGGGAGGGTTATACATACGATAAAATTATGAAACATTATTATAGAGGTGTTTCTTTTAAAAAATTATGGTAAAGATTGGATGTTGTGGTTTTCCTGTGGGGAAAGAAAAGTATTACAAAATCTTCAAAGTAGTAGAAATTCAAAAAACATTCTATAATTTAGTTTCTGAAAAGACTCTCACAAAATGGAGAGCAGAAGCGCCTGAAGAATTTGAGTTTACACTAAAGGCATCCCAACTGATTTCACATCCAGAAAGTTCTCCTACTTATAGGAGGTCAAGAGGTGAATACACAAATGCAGGATATTTTAGGGATTCATCCTCTGTATGGGAAGGATGGAAAAGTACAAAATTGGCTGCAAAAATTTTAAAAGTGAAGTTCATAGTATTCCAAACGCCACCTTCATTTTTAGGGACAGAAGAAAATATCAGAAATCTGGAAAACTTCTTTCAAAAAATTGATAGGGAGGATTTAAACCTTGGATGGGAAGAGCGAGGGGAATGGGACCCTATATTATTAAAGAAGTTAAAATCTGTTCTAAATCTTGTAGATGTAGTTGATCCCTTTAATAGAGTGCCTTTTAATGAAGATTTTGTATATTTCAGGCTTCATGGGATTGGAGGATACAGGTATAAATTTTCTAATGAGGATTTCCAAAAAATAAAAAGGTTCAAACGAAGTAACGGTTATATAATGTTCAATAATATTAATATGCTTAATGATGCAAAGAGGTTTCTGGATATGTGATTTTGCTTGAGACAATACCTCCTACAATTATTCCGAGATAGCCTGTTAAAAAACGCCATAATACGACGTATATTCCAAGTAATTCCTTTGGGCAAACAACAGAAAATATACCTAAGGCACCAGCTTCTGCAAATCCACTTGCACCCGGTGAAGGAGTAAAATTTAACCCATACGTGAGTACCACCTGAAGTATTGCAACTTTAATAAGAGAGACTTTTAGCCCTAACCCTTTTAGTAGTAATGGGGCAGTGAAAAAATAAAAACCCAACGATAGAATTGTAAAGATAAAGGAGATTAATATCGGTATAGGATGCTTTCTAAGTTTGCTGGTAAAGACATTTTTGAAATTCTGAACGCCATTTACAAATTTTATTGGGAGAATTTTTTTAAAAAAGCCTGTGAAGATTATGGACAATAAAACGACAAGTAGTACAACCCCATAAAATATTATTATATAGAAAAGTAATCCCCTAAATATGTCACTTTTAATATTTTTTCCATATTGATATACAAACGGAAGTAGGAAAGGAAAAATAAGAGCAGAGAGTAATCCTCTTAAGAAAATTGTGGCTGTACCTTCAGCATAATCTAAATTCTTCCTTTTTAATATCCATAGTTGTAAGGGAATTCCTCCTGCTTGGAAAGGAGTAATCCCCCCAAGAAATTGACCTCCAAATATGAAGGTAAATGCAGTACTAAAATTTATCCTTTTCCCCATAGCGTTAACGATGGTCTGGGTTCTGAGGATGTCAAAGAGATATCTCAAGGAAGTGGTTAAAAGAGCATAGAAGAAGTACGAAAAAGATATTAATCTTATGGAAAAGAATGTTTTTTTACTTGAGGTAAGTATGAGTACAATTGTTATTGAAATAAATGATATAAAAAAGAATGTTCTTACGTATTTATTTATTTTTTTCCTCTCGTTCAAAATCGATTTCTCCTAATTTGAGAATCTTCAAAGTAAAGAATCCTCCTATTATTGCAGTTATATATGATGTAAAAAATCTCCAGATCAGTGTATACACACCGAGTATGTATCTCGGTGCAACAGTAGCAAATAACGCTGCAAAACCACCTTCTACTGCTCCAGTACCACCAGGAGTAGGGAAAAAGAATGTGAAAAGAATTAAAAATACCTGTAAGAAAAATACTGAAAAGAAATGAACTTTTATCCCAAGACCGTAGAGGATTAGAGGTGCAATAGAATAGTATGGTATGGAACTAAGAAAAGTGAATATATAAGCCCCCAGGGAATGAAGCCCTTTCTTTGATGTAAATCTCCAGAATTCCTTACGCATCTCTTCAATTTCACTAAATGTTTTTCCTATAAATCTTACAACCCTTGTTTTCTTTTTTCTTCTGTAGAATATTTTGAGGAGGCCCCTTTTAATAATTCTTGGTTTTAATATAATGACAAAAAATCCAATAATAATTACACTGTATATAATAATACTATATGTTAGCAAGAGTTTCATTGAACCTTGTTCAACCTGTGATCTGTATAGGGGTATCAAAAAAGGAATTAGAGTTATGATAAAAAGTGCATAAAAAATTCCTCTTAAAAAGAGAGCCAGGGTTCCTTTTCCAAGAGAAATTTTATTTTTGTATAGAATATAGAGCTGTACAGGAAGCCCGCCAGTCTGGAAGGGTGTTACTGCTGCCATAAATGAACCGGTAAGAATGACCTCAAGGGATGTCACAAGATTTATCCATCTTCCTGTTATGCCGTGAATTATTATCTGGAGTCTTATACCATCAAAGAGTACATATAAAAACCACAGTACAAGGGCAATAATAAGATATACAAAGCTCATCTTTTTTATTGCACCCCAGGTTTGTCTTGATACCGTGAAAACAAGTAGTAATGTAATAGTGATGATTAATATGATTAAAAATAACCTTACTCCTCTTTTAACATTATTACTGAGTTTACCCATGGGGGGAATCCCTTTTTAGAAATTTTACAGCTTTCAACATTTTTCTAAATGTTAGTATACGATTATCACCCTCAACAATGACTAATTTTTTCTTTGCCCTCAAACGATTTAAAACAAATCTTGCACCTTCAGGCCTGACCATCGAATCTAACCAACCCTTCAATCCCCTCTCCTGACTATGATTTTTTTGTCGTCCACAAAGTTGATAGTTCCATTTATTGGAGAATGTATGGGGACACCCATCTCAGTCTCAGGCACGTCACCGATTTTTTGACCTCTTTTCACCTTTTCACCTTTCTCTACGATGGGCGAAGCGGGTACTCCAATGTGCTGTTTTAGAAGAATTGTATACTCATCCGTATTGAGTTCTACTTTTCTGAGTGAAGCCGAGAGGTTATATTGCTCAATACCAAGCCTCTGGACTAGCCTTGAAAAAGGAATCCTTCTTCCTTCTTTTTCTACATCTACCTGCCCAGGAATAGAGATTTTAGGTGGGATCCCCTTATTTTTAAGAAATTCTACAATCTCCTTTATTAAAGACATAGGTGGTAGTTCCACAGGGCAGGCAAAATTTTCACAAATTGCACATTGACAGCAGTTGTATGCCTCTACCATTATTGCCCTATCCTCAATCCTATAACCTACATTTCTCATTATCTTATGAGGTTCAATATGTTGACCCAAAAGATGTCTTGGGCAAAGATCGGTACATCTCGTGCAATTGGTACAGTATTGTACTATTTTTTCAATTTGGCCCGTTGTTATTTTTTTCTTTTTTATTAGAGGGTGATCTTCTGGAAGAACGATAATACCAGAAGTTGTTTTTTTTACAGGTTCCCTTTCATCTTCTACAATGCTACCCATCATCGGACCTCCTTCGATGATGGAGAAGTGCTGAGTAGATGGTTGGGCGGATTTAACAATTTGGTAAATTGGTGTTCCAATAGAGAAGGATGCCGTAAAGGGTTCCTTGATACATCCATTGATTGTTAAAAACTTTTTAATTACTGGTTTCCCTTCTAAAGCCAATGAAATATTGTATAATGTTTCTATATTATGAACAAGTACCCCAACTGAAAGAGGAATATCCCCTTCATTTATTACCTTTCCTGTTATTTCATAGACAAGTTCTACCTCATCCCCTGCAGGATAGTAATCATCAAGGCCGTAAATACTTATTCTTTCGTCATTTATTGCGCCCTTTATTTTAAAGAACAAATTAGAATATTTTTTCTTTACAGCGATAAAGCCTTTTTTCGCACCTGTTGCATCAAGGACGTTCTGTATTGCCCCCATAACCTTATGGGTGAAATTTTTTATTATTTCTTTGTCTTTATAAAGAAGGGGTTCGCACTCTGCGCAATTTGCAATAAACGTGTCTACATAGGAATTTATCTTAACATATGTGGGGAAACCAGCTCCACCTGCTCCAACAATACCAGCCTCTCGTGTGAGTTTAACCAAGTCTGTCATTGTGCAATCCTTTAACCCCAATGGTACATAGAAACATATGGGTATTTTACAAACAAAAGAATATATTTCAAGTAAAATTTTGACACTAATGTATTTAATTAATTTGAAATTTCTTTTTATATTGACTTTTTTTGTAAAGTGAATAATATGTTTTTATGCAGGATGACGAAATTGGAATAGAACAGTATATACTTATTATTAAAAGAAGAAGCTGGATACTATACTCTATCTTGGGAATAACCGTTATTTTTTCCCTTATATATTATTTTAAATCGCCTCCTCTCTATAGGAATTCCGCTTCTATCTTGATCAGGCAGCAAAATGTATCCTTCTTTGAACCTATGTATACCGGTAAAATAGGAAGTGAAGTTACCGATCATACATTACTCCTTAAGAGTAATAGAATTATGTCAATGGTTGCTGAAAGTTTTACAGCAGATGAGCTTGAGAAGGCAAAATTCTCAAATAAAAAAGAGGTTATGGATAGACTTATCGGAGATATAAAATCAAACAACATAACGATAGAGCCCATAAGGAATTCTAATATAATTAAAATCGTTGCAACCGAGAGAAACCCATATAGAAGCTACTATTTCCCCAATAAGATAGCTGAGGCATATCAGCGATTTGATATTGATAGTAAAAAACGCCAGTCGAGGAAGTTAAGGAATTTTGCAGAAGAACAACTAAGTGTTATGAAAGAGGCTTTAAGAAAATCTGAAGAAGCATTAAAGAATTATAAGAAAAAACACCTTATTCTTGGTACATCACAGGAGACAGATGCCTTAATAGATAAAACAACAGATTTTGAGGCTAAGTATAGGGAGGCAACGGTAGATAGGAATGTACTTGAGAAGAGGCTTTCCGAGACTGTTTCTAGGCTTGATGATGAACAAAAAAGAATATTTGAAACAAGATCAGATGCTCCACAGGTACAGAATTTGTGGGATAGACTTACATATCTAGAAAATAAAAAAGCCGATTTAATCATTCAGGGTGTTGACAAAAAAGATAGTAGGATCACTGATTTAGAAGGTGATATAAAAAGAACAGCAAATGAGCTAAGACAGAAGCTTTCTGAACTGCTTTCTTCAGGTTCAATGGCAGATTTTCCCGAGATTCAAACCCTGTTTTCGAGATCCCTTGAATTGAAGGTTGAAGTGATGGTTGCGAGGGCGAAGGAAAATGCCTATAAGAGAATTGTCCAGGAGTACGAGAGAAAAATGGAGGCTGTGCCTGACCAGGAGGTGAAACTTGCAAGATTGGAGAGGGAGAGAGACGCGAATAAAAAAATATATATGATGCTCCTCGAAAAATCTGAAGAAGCGCGGATTTCTGAGGCAAGCGAAATTGGCGATGTTACAATTCTTGATAGGGCTGCATTTTCAAATATTCCACTTAAGAGTGTAAAAATGAGGAATGTAATAATTTTCCTTTTTCTTGGTATTTTGCTTGGTATAGGTATGACAATATTTATAGATTATTTGGATATGAGTGTAAAATCGGAGGATGAGGCTTCAAGAATTCTTGGCATTCCTGGACTTGCTATAATTCCCAAAATAAATGGTAAATCAACCAGGAAATGTCTTCTTCTTTTTAAAGAGCAACCAAATTCTACAGAAACGGAATCATTTAGAATGCTACGGACAAATTTGACCCTTTCAAGTGCTGATAAGCCTTTAAAAACAATCCTTATCACCAGCCCAGGCGAGGGAGAAGGTAAAAGTATGGTTTCAGTTAATCTTGCATATTCATTTTATTTTGCTAATAAGAAGGTGTTGTTAGTCGACTCAGATATGAGAAAACCTGCAATTCATAACTTCTTTAATGTAGAACTTTCTCCAGGGCTTTCTGATATAATTACAGGGAATTCTATAAAAGATATCATTCATAATATTGATGGTGTTGATGTTATAACTGCTGGGACACTTCCACCGAATCCTGCTGAGCTACTCGATTCAAAAAAAATGGAGAAATTGTTAGAAAGCTGGAAACAGAAGTATGATATTATTATCCTTGATTCACCACCTTTTTTAAGTGTGTCTGATGCAACTGTTCTTTCAAAAATAGTGGATGGTCTCCTTTTTGTTACCGCCTATGGTGAAACAAGAAGACAATCCCTTGAGAGGTTAAAAACCGTTTTAAAGAATCTTAATATTCAAGCATCCGGTTTTGTAATGAATAAGGTAAATGTTAGGAAAGAGTATGGATATTATCATTATAGATACTATTATTAATACGACGATTTGTTTTTATCTGAGTAAGTTAATCAATACGAACATTATAAATTCTAATTTAAAGGGATGAAAAGTCTTCTTTCCCTGAGACCTGGAGAAATAGGTGTTGTTTTGTCCCTCAGCGGAGGTATAAATTTTAGAAAAAAACTCCTTGAAATTGGTATAACACCGGGCACAGAAATTACTATGGTTTCCAATCCTGGCAGAGGTGCACTTATTATTGAGGTGATGGGGGCAAGGCTTGCAATTGGAAGGGGTATTGCAGCAAAAATTTTTGTTAAATAATCTCTTATAATTTGATTCCTTGACTTTTTTTATATTTTGCTTATTCATATTTTATGGGAAAAGAAGAAAGAACACCCAGTAATGAAGAATTGATAATGGCAACATTTTTTTTACCATGGACGCATGATTTCGTTAAATTAAAATTGAAGGTAAAAAATGTTGAAGAGTATCTTGATGAAATTATTAACTCCTCTGTAGAGCCATCCCTTGAAGAGTTTGTTTTTGAAGGAGTGAAAAGGGGCCTTATACCAGTGCTTTACAGTTTAATTGTCGAAAAACTCGGCAAATATATTGAGAGTCATAAAAATAGTGAAGAAAGCACTCTGGTAAGTATAACTATCCTTCTACTCTCAAAGAGAATACCTCCTGAAAAGATTCCCTTTTTCCAGGGTTTGTTCATTAAAACTGCCCTAAATACTCCTTATGCAGAGAACCCAAAGATTTGGAAACTGTTATACCCATTTCTCCCAAAGAAGGTGGAAAAAACGGAGAAGAGTGGTATTATAACCCCTGATAATCTTGGTAGAGAAGGGGAAGATTCAGAAAATGATATAATAATTACCGATAGGTCTAAAGGAAAAAACAAAGAAGAAAAGAAGGTTATAATTACAGACGACTAATCCTTTCTAATATCAAAGAGAAAGATGGTAATACCCTTTTAATATACAATTGTACAGATTCCTGATAGCTTCTCTAAAATATGTGTTTATGCAATTTTCTGCAGCCTAAAAAGGTATGCATAGAGGCCATCCACTTTTAATAGATCCTCATGGGTTCCCTCTTCAATAATTTTTCCTTTATGTAGGACGATGATTCTGTCTATTTTTTTCAGTGTTGCAAGCCTGTGGGCAATAACAATGGACGTCCTACCCTCCATTACCTTGAATAAGGCATCCTGGATGAGGTATTCCGTTTCTGGGTCAATATTTGCAGTTGCCTCATCCAATACAAGGATTGGAGTATCAAAGGCGAGGGCCCTTGCAAATGTTACAAGCTGTTTTTCTCCTGTGGATAGTCCGCTTCCACCAGTACCCACTGTTTCTAATAAACCCTGTTTTTTCTTTTTAAGTACCTTCGAGAGGTTTGAAACCTCTATTGCACTTTTCAATTTCTCTTCAGGTATATCGTCAAAAAGTGTTATATTATTCTTGATTGTTCCAGAGAAAAGAAATGGTTCTTGATATACTGTCGCAATATGTTTTCTCAAATATGCTCTGTTAAAGTTCTTTGTACTTATTCCATCTATTAATATTTCTCCTTTATCAGGGTCATAGAATCTTGTGAGTAATTTAATGAGTGTCGTCTTACCTGATCCAGTATAGCCTACAATCCCTAACCTTTCGCCTTTATCTACATGAAATGAGACATCCTTAAGAATATACTCATCTTTATTGTAAGCAAACCACACATTTTGAAAATCTATGTGCCCATTTATTGATGTTTTTATAAAAACAGGTGGAGAAATTTCTTCTTTTTCATTTAATAGTTTATGTATTCTTTCAGATGCAGCCATAGCTGACTCCATTACATTGAACCTCTCTGCCAATTCACGGATAGGTTGGAACAATTCATTGAGATAGCTGATGAAGGCAACAAGAGAACCAAAAGTTATGATACCACTGAGGATACCCTTACCGCCAAAATAAAGTAATGCGGCAAGTCCGATAGACCTGATTGCCCCAATTATGGGTCTGAAAACGGCAAACGTAATTAATACCCTTATAGTAGAGTCATAGTAGTCTTTATTGATACCTTCAAATTTTTTCTTTGTCCTTTTTTCTTGTACAAAAGCCTGAATTACTTTTATACCTGTGAGACTTTCTGAAAGGAATGCATTTATTTTTGCCAGTCTCTTCCTTAAATTTCTAAAGGCGAGTCTTACTTTATATCTAAAGACAACAGTGATTACAATAATTATAGGAAATATTCCAAGTACGATGTAAAAAAGTAATAGGCTCATTCTATACATAATGAATAGTATACCGAATATCATAAAAATATCCTTAAATACGTATACGATTACCGATGAAAAGAACTCATTTAGTGCATTTACATCATTTGTACCCCTTGTTACAAGTCTGCCAAGTGGGTTCTTTTCAAAGAAAGAGACAGGTAAACGGGTAAATTTCTTTATAATGTTCTTTCTTATTGACATTGATATTTTCTGACCAATTTTCTGGAGATGATATTCCTGGGCATATGTGAGAAATAGATTAATGAAGATAATAAAGATAAAAATAAAGGCGAGTTGCCTGATTTTCAGGATATGATAGGAACGTAGGGAGATTCGTTCTTTTAATGAAAGCCTACCCATCTCCACTGCTGGAATTAGTATAAATCCTTTTCCTTTCAAGTAATGGAGTCCTTTTGGGATACTTTTAGGTTTAGGTATGTAATAGTATGATTTTTTTGAAAAGATACCTTTCTTTTTCAACTCATCTACCTTTCCTGAGGAAATACTACTCATAATAATGAAATTTCTACCATCTTCGGTTTTTAGAATTTTGGGGTTATTATAGTTGCCTACAATCTCTCTTGCAGACGGCATTATATACCTATCAATTCCAACTTTTAATATGTAAGGAAGGGCAAGATTTATACCTGTGATAATTAAAAGAACGAGAAGGTTTAGGAAAAACTGAACCCAGTAAGGCTTAAGGTATCCAGAAAGCCATTTGTAGATATTTATATCAAATACAGATTTTTTTCCGCTTATTTCATCTTCCTGAACGAATTTATGTGGCATCCAGTTTTTCCTCTAATTGTTGTCTTTTATATAAGAGGTAATATAAACCCTCTTTGGTTATTAATTCTTTGTGAATACCCCTTTCAACGATTCTACCATCATCGATTACAAGGATTTCATCGGCATCCTTTATTGCGGAAATTCTGTGACTTATAATAATGGAATTCCTTTCTTTCAGGAAATTACTGAGGTTTTCTATTATTTTTTTCTCTGTGTGTGAATCAACAGATGAAAGTGCATCATCAAGTATTAATATTTGTGGATTGAGAATAATTGCTCTTGCAATAGCAATTCTCTGTTTTTGACCACCAGAGAGATTAACCCCTTTTTCACCAAGCATAGCTTCAAACCCATTGGGTAATTCCATAATTTCATCGTAGATCATTGCGACCTTTGCAGCATCCACAATTTCTTTCTTTGATGCAGATGGTTTTCCCAGAGAAATATTATTTGCAATTGTATCAGAAAAGAGAAATGTTTCTTGGGGAACATAACCTACTCTTTTTCTAAATTCTGAAAGGGAAACATCTTCAGCGGGTTTATCATCAATATATATCCCATTTACAGGATAAAAGCGCATTATAAGTTCAACAATTGTGGATTTTCCTGCGCCTGTGGGACCAACAATCGCAGTAATTTTTCCATTTTTAAATACAGCGTTTATACCATTTAGAACCCTTTTACCATTGTAAGAAAACATTAGATCTCTTAATTCTATTTTTCCTTTTATTGGCGTTGGTTTGCCTATATCTATTACTGTGGGTTGTTCTTTCATTATCCTTTCCACCCTGTTGAATGAGGCACTTCCTCTCTGGAAAAGGTTTACGACCCATCCAAATGCTATCATAGGCCAGATCATAAGGTCTAAATAATTTACAAAAGCGACGAGATCACCAAGTGTTATTTTCCCATAGATAACGTACCATGCTCCGAACCAGATAACTGCAACGTATGAGAGGGAAGCAAAGAAGAATAGGAGAGGATCGAATGCTGTCCAATATTTCATAAGGCTCATCATTCTATTATAGTATTCCTTATTTGTTTCATCAAAATTTTCGACAGAGCCTGTTTCCTGATTGTAACCCTTGATAATTTTTATTCCAGAAACGAACTCTCTTACTTTTTCTGTTAGCAAGGAAAACCCTGCTTGTGAATATTCAAATTTTCTATGTATAACTACACCAAAATAATAGGTTATAACAGTGAGAAATGGAGCAGGTATAAGAGCATAAAGAGTAAGGCTAAGATTTATTCTTGTCATCATAAAAATAGACGCAAAGGATAAGAAAAGAGCATCCGTAAGTGCAATTAAGCCCATACCGATAGCCATTCTTATAGCGTCGATGTCATTTGTCGCATGTGCCATAAGATCGCCAATTTTTCTCTTTACAAAAAACAATGGGTCCATTGAAATAAGGTGGGAAAAGAAACCATCTCTCATTTCCCTTTCTACAAGTCTTGAAGTGCCAATGACAAAGTATCTCCACCAGAACCTGAAGAATGCAATAGTGAATGCAAGGATGATAATAAGAATTGCAAAGTAAGAAAGGGGCTTAACAAAGTGACCAGTGGCAAGACCATCTATAGCATACTTAAGAATTCGAGGAATAAAAACTTGTATGCCATCCACTATAATCAGGATAATAATGCCTGCCAACACCCTCACCCAATATTTTTTCAATCTGCTTAGCATTTTTAGTATATCTTTCATTGATAAAAAAGATATTCTAAAAATAATCTTTGTCAATTATATTCACTTGACAGCCAGGTTTTTTTCAATATATTAACATCATAAATAAGACATACCAAGGAGGAACTTAAATGGCGAAAAGATGTGATATATGTGGAAAAGGACCACAATTTGGGAATTCAGTCTCCCATTCACATAAAAAAACAAAAAGGGTTAGATATCCTAATCTTCACGTTGTTAAAGTAAAGACAAAAGATGGGATTAAAAAGCTGAATGTCTGCTCTAAATGTTTGAAAAAGCTTGACCTTGAAAAAATCTATTGATCTATTGGTAGGTTATACTCCCCTTTTTATCATCATTTACTTTTGAAATCACGGAATTCTCCAAATTACACATATATATCGTGGATATATATGTGTAATTTGGAGGGGGATGGGAACTTCTTGCAAATATATGTATCTAAATAAAAAAAGGAGGCATACTTATGAAAAAGATATTTGTCCTACTGTCATTATTTAGTATGGTCTATGCAGGATGCTATGGGCCACCTGTTGTAACAAGAAGAAAGGTAGTTTATGTTTCCCTTTATAATCCTTCAACTGTTCTTACTCTGACAGGGACAGTGGTTGGGGTAAAGTATGTTTTTGTAGATGATTTTGGAGAGGTTCTGGTTTTGAAGGTTAAGACACCTAATGGAATATTCTTTGTTCATACCGGCCCAAGACCTTGGATAATAAAGAGAGGTTGGATTTTTAGGCCTGGGATGAAGGTAATTATAACAGGCTCCAGGGGATTTTACTCTGGGAAAAGGGTAATATTTGCATCAGAGATAAATTCAGGTAAAAAGGTGATTTTCATAAGGGATAAGAAAGGTAACCCCATGTGGAAAGTTTATAAGAAAAAGGGTAAAGGTCACTGGTAAGTACCGGGGTAAGGTCAAGAATCATACTTTTGTCTCTATTACATTCCACGGGTATAGGTGAGAATTTTGAAGTCTACCACTATAATATTTATAATCCATAACATTGCCCTTTAATAGACCTGTGGCAACATCACGTCCTCCCCTTGAAAGAATTGTTTGAATCAATCCTCCCATATATGGTTTAATTGTTAATTTAACATTCCTCAAACCAACACGCAACATTCTTGCCCTTCTTGAGAAGATTTTTCTTCCTATATATGGTTCGAATTGAAATGGGGTAAATGGTTTTGGAACAAAGGGATTTACGCTTATTGAAATATTTCCACTGAAAGTTTTTGAGATAATCTTTACATCTTCAATTATTCTTTGTACATCTTGATCTTCCTCACCCGGAAGGCCAATGATAAAGTAAAGCTTAAGATGCGTGATTCCAACATTGTTCATTATTTCTACAACCTTTAAGATCTTATTCAGACTCACAAATTTCCCAATTTTTTTTCTCATTCTGTCACTGGCAACCTCTGGGGCAATAGTTATAGAATTTACATAAAGTTTTTTTAACAGTTTCAGAGTGTCAGAGGTAAGTCTATCCACTCTTACGCTAGAGATGCCCAAATGCTCAACTTTTCCCACCAGAGAATCAAGAAGACTTTCTAACCCTGTATAATCTGCTACTGCAGCCCCGATGAGTCCAACTTTCTTATGGAAAATATTATTTAATATTTTATCTTTTTTATACATTCTGAAAGGATTATTTACATATCCGACAGAACAGAACTTACATCTGAATTTGCAGCCTCTTTCAATTTCAATAAGTTCCATATCCTTGAAATGAGTAAAATTTGACAATATAGGGGTAAATGCCGGCTCTTCTCCTGAATAGATGTTTTTTTTCACTGGGAAATTCCCTTCTATTTTGTAGTTTTCATTGGTAAAACCAGTTTTGATATACTCAGGTATATATATTCCATTAATGCCTGCTATATCTTCTTTTACCTTTTTCTTCCAATCCTTTTTTCCCTTGTATTTGGACACTGTTTCTATAAATTCTTCAATCACTCCCTCCCCATCGCCAATAAAGATAATGTCAAAGAATGGAGCAATAGGTTCTGGATTAATCGTCGCAAATCCGCCCCCTGCTATGATTATAGGGTCATTTTCTTTTCTCTTTTCCGTTAAGGGATTAAGCCCCGTGTTTCTTATCATCTCAACCACACGGAAATAATCCGGTTCAAAGGAAATAGAGAAGGCTATAATGTCTGATAGGACGATCTTTCTTCCACTTTCAAGGGTAACAGGATAATCATTAGAATAAAAGAACCTTTCAGCAAATGATTCTTTCTTTTTGTTTATAAGGAAATATATCCACTGAAAACCAAGGTTGGACATACCGACAGCGTAATTATTTGGATAACCAAGGGCGACTTTTATAAATCCTCCAGCAGGTCGGATTTTACCCCCTTCATTTTCAAGGAATTTTTTTCTCAAGGATTCCTTCATTTAATTTTAAATGCTTCTGGTATATGGGTAAGTCCTTCAAATAATGATGGGGAATAAAATTTCTGAGATTTGTTGTTGGGTTTTTTAATATTTACATTCAGACCCACAGTAAAGGACCATATACCCGATGGATAAGTAGGGATAGGAACAAAATAAAACAAGAGATTTTTAAAGTATTTTTTTATTATACTATGGAATTTTTTTATTAATTCCCTATGGAATATGGGAGATTCAGATTGAGAAACAAGCACATTTGATATTCTTGAGATGGCTTTAACATAATTTTCTCCAAATAGCACTTTCCCAGGACCGATAGGGTCCGTTGAATCTGAAATGATGAGGTCATATTCCTCCTCTGAGTTTAAAACGTATTTAGAACCATCATCAATTATTATATTAACCCTTTTATCATTTAGCGTATCTGCCATACGAGGGAAAAATTTTTTTGCTGTTTCTATTACTTTTTCATCAATTTCTACGAGTGTGATGTTATTCACCGGATATTTTAGCAGTTCCCTTACGGTTCCACCATCTCCGCCGCCAATTACGAGTATATTTCTTGCCTTTATCATACCCATCGTAGGGTGAACAATCATTTCGTGGTATATGAATTCATCCTTCTCGGTGAACATTACCTTTCTATCGAGGAGAAGAAGCTTACCATATTCATATGTGTCGTAGACCTCTATAAGCTGGAACTTTGAACGGGTCTTTAAAAGACGTTTTTTTATACGAAAGGATAGTTTCAGATTCTCAGTCTGATTTTCTGAAATCCAGCTCATTCTTTAAATGAAGATAAGAATTTAACAGAGAAGAATGGTAATCTGTAGAGTAAAATTTTAGTCCCCTGACGTCTGTTCTTTTTGGAGTAAATAAATTCTGCTTATCTGAAGCTATTATGATTCCCCAGGGCAACTGAAATGAAGGTATGTGTAATTCGTAAGCAACTACATTTGAATACACACTGCTTAAGTGTTTCCATATACTAAAAAAGAATTTGCCAGTACTGAGATATATAGATCCTGCCTGTGTAACAAATATTCCACCGGGTTTCAATTTTTTCTTTAATTTTTTTAAAAATGGTATCTTGTACATATCCTCTGAAGGGGTTAAAGGCGCTGGGTCGAGGAGGTCAAAAATAATAACATCGTATTTTTCTTCTCTATCAAGTATTGTTTTTGCATCATCAAAGATAAGATTTACCCTTTCATCAGAAAATTTACCCTGAGAGAATTCGGGTAAAAATTGATTGCAAATTTCCCACTCTCTCTTATCTATTTCAATCATAGTCACGTTTTCAACTTCCTTATGTCTCAAAACTTCCCTCAGTGTAGCACCCTCAGCTCCTCCCCCGATAAAGACACTTTTTGGTTCAGGGTGAGCAAACATAGCAGGTTGAACAAGACCCTCATGATAAATATACTCGTCGTACTCCGTAGATTGGAGAGCGCTATTAAGGAACAATGATTTCCCGAATCCTTTTAACTTGTATATCTCAACGAGCTGATAAGGCGTTCTCTCTTTAATTATTCTTTCATCAACGGTGTAGAAAGAGATGATTTCTTTTATACTTTTTTCAACAAAGTATAATCGGTCATCCTCCGTCATACAGCCTCCAGTTTAAAGGTTGCTCCCCTGTCAACCTCTATCCTTTCAACATTTTCCGGTTGGAGCGTACTTCTGAGGTATTCTACTGCATTTTCAACATCCACATCGTTACTACAGGTGAAGAGGTCTATTGCCGCATAGCCGTGTTCTGGCCAGGTGTGAATTGTAAAATGTGACTCTTCAATAACAACTACTCCTGATACTCCATAGGGAAGAAACTGGTGGAAAAGTGTGTCTACAATTTTAGCATTTGAAATCCTTGCACTATTTAAAAGTGCGTCCTTAACATAATTAACCCTTGAAAGAGTCTCAGGAGCACATCCAAAAAACTCGAGCAAAACATGTCTTCCCAAAGCCTGGCTCATTTCCACCTCCTTAATGTTTATAGAGTTAATCAATTTTATATAACACATTTTGACCCTATGTCAAGGGTGGAATTGTTTCCTTTGAGAGTTCTATTGGCCGAATATTTCAGATAGGAATCGTGAGGGTTTTGCTGGGGTTGAGTAAGTAAGGTATAATTTTCTAATTGCTCTTGTCATAGCCACATACATAAGCCTTCTCTCCTCTTCCATTTCCTCCCTTGTTATCATTGCTCTCAATAAAGGGAAAATGCCTTCCTCCAATCCCAGAATAAATACGACAGGAAATTCAAGCCCTTTTGCAGAATGAACGGTAAGAAGGTTTACACCTTCCTGCCCGGAAAGCCCTGCCCTCTTTATATCTTTTACATATGTGATGAATGCATTGAGATTTTTCCCTGGAAATTTTTCCTCAAAATCCTCGGCAGACTGAATAAATTCATCTATGTTTTCGATTCTTTCGATGCCATTTTCCTTAGAAGAGTAATATTCAATAAGACCCAATGATTTCACAACGGACCTTACAGCAGTGGCAGTTCCCATACCCTTTATCATTTCTGAGAGTGATAGCAATTTTTTGTATTGCTCTTTGGCTGCTTCATCTTTTTTCCCCTCAATGTAGTTTTTTATGTCTTTTGATTTTGTCTTTTTTCTTTTCTTTACAAGAGTCTCAGGAAAATTTATCGCGGAGAGTAGTTTAGATTGTTTTTTTGTGATAATAAATTCCATAAGCGTGATTAGTCCAGCGATTTCTTTCCTTTCATAGAAACCACCACCCAGACTTGAATGAGGTATGCCTGCGTTCAAAAGGGACTCTACTATCAATCTGCTGTATCTATTGACCCTGAACATTACAGCGATCTCTGAGAAGTTATAGCCCTCCTTTACAAGTTTTGTAATTTCCTTTACTAAAAAAGATGCCTCTGAATTTTTCCTTGCAAACTGTTTTACTATGACACCTTCACCCGCTACTTTTTTAGGGAATATTATTTTTTCTTCTCTGTTTCTGTTGTATTTTATGAGATTTGCTGCGGCGTTTGATATGCTCACTGGCAATCTAAAGGATCTTGTCAATTTTAATATGATAGCGGGAGGAAAATATTTCTCAAAGAATTTTATCGTTCGGAGATTAGCACCTCTCCATCCATATATCATCTGGTCGTCATCACCGGTAGCAAATACTTGATTTTCCCCTGAAAATAACAATCTTACAATCTCAACCTGAACAGGATTCAAGTCCTGATATTCATCAATGACGAGGTATTTAAATTTATTAGTATAAAAATTTTTTAACCCCGGATTTCTTTTTAGAATATCCCTTGTAAAGATGAGTACATCATCATAATCCAGATGGTTCTCTTTCTTCAGTCTACTTTGATATTGATCCCATATTTCTACTATCGTATTTTCCATTTTTCTTTCTATAAATTCTTTTGCCTTTAGTCCTCTTGCTTTATATTCCTGGATCTTTCTCATAGCGTACCTGTGGTTAACCCCATAATTTTTTGATATCGACTTCATAATTATTGCCTGGGTTGATGATGGAATAACAGTAAAGTCTTCAGGAAAGCCTAAGATTCCTATGTCCCTCCTCAATATTCTCATACAGAGATTGTGAAAATTGCCGAGTATTATATCTCTTGTGAGAGTTCCCAGTTCCTTTTCTAAACGTTTTTCAAGCTCATGCCAGTTTCTAAGAGTGAATGTTGTTAGTACGACAGACTCAGGAGAAATCCCCCTGTTTATAAGGTCAATAACCTTTGCAGTTAACGTATAAGTTTTACCAGTTCCTGGTCCTCCCAGCAAGAGGACATTTTCTTCATGGATTAGTGCCTCCCTTTCTTCCTCTGTAAGAGGATATGGAAGGCCCTTTATTGAAGGTCTTTTTTTCATCTTCATAGTTGAAATGTTAGAATGAGTCTCTTCCCTTAACGTTCTTAGAAAATCATTTACTGAAGGGAAACGATCATCCATATCAGGAGATAATGCCTTCTTCAATGCCTCTTCGATTTCGATACTTATTCTTGATGCAACGGTTTTTAATGGTCTTATTTTGCCCTTAAATATCTTTTTTCTAACATCTTCAAGATTTTCTGAAAAAAATGGATTTACACCAGTGAGCATCTCATAGATAATGAGTGCTGCAGACCACTCATCAGACCTCACGTCATATTTCCCCTTCCATGCCTCTTTAGGCATATAAGGGGGTGTCCCTGCAATGGATGCTGTTATATCTTCACCAATCCTTGAAATACCAAAATCAACAATCTTAACTGTATTATCCTTTGTTAACATAATATTTTCAGGTTTCAAATCCCTGTGAATAATACCCCTTTTATGGGCATAGGAAAGCCCTTTTAGTATGTCTTTTCCAATAGAAAGTGCCGTTTTTATGTCCAGGGGTGCTTCTTTCTCAATGATTTCCCGAAGGCTTTTCCCTTCAATAAATTCTGTTACGATAAATATTCTTCCTTCGATCATATCAGCGGTATAGAACCTTATAATATTGGGATGTTCAAGCCCGGAGATGATTTTTGCCTCTTTAAGATAACCATCCACGTCTCCCTTACCCCTTCCTATCTTCAGTGCAAATTTTTTTTCAAGGAGTTTGTCCTGTACAAGGTATACATCCCCAAATCTTCCGCCCCCCAGCCATTCTATGATCTTATACCTCTCCAGTTTTTTTGGAATCATATAAAAATAATATATATCATTATCTGAAATTGGAAAGAGAAAAAACCGGGGCTCAGTCATGCAAATTTAGCATTGTGAATTCTATGACGGAATTAACAAGGTAAGGATAAGTAGTAAAATTTGGATGGCCCTATCCAGTTTCTAAAACTGCATTACTGACCCCAAATAAACTCTTGACATTTTTTCTCTTCAATATAACTTTTCCTTCAAAAAAGATAGAAATTTTAGAAAAGGAGGAGAATATGACAATTAATAACCAAACCTTTGCTGATGTGTTCAGGCCTTTGAATAAAACATACAGATTGATTTATGATATTGCACTTATTTTTTGTGGAAGTATATTTATTGCCCTGTCTTCACGTATTGCAATTCGTTTACCCTTCAGTCCTGTGCCCATTACGGGTCAGACCCTTGCAGTACTTTTAACAGGGATAATACTTGGAAGCAAGAGGGGATTTCTGAGCCTCCTTACATATATATTTGAGGGATCTGTAGGTCTTCCTGTATTTGCTGGAGGTGCATCTGGCATTATATATCTTTTTGGTCCTACAGGTGGGTATATATTTGGTTTTGCTGTAGCTGCCTTAACAATAGGCATACTATCTGAAAAAGGATGGGATAGAAAAATAATTACAACCTTTCTTCTCATGCTGATAGGCAATGGAATAATATATATTTTTGGATTGAGCTATCTGTCAAAATTTGTAGGGTATAACAATATACTGTCAATGGGTTTATATCCCTTTTTAATTGGTGATGTTTTTAAAATAATTCTTGCAATGACATTATTACCTTTTGGTTGGAAATTAGTTGGAAAGAGAGACAGGATTTTAAATTAATCAGAGGCAACGCTTTCCATAGAGTAGTTATGAAAAAATTTGTAGAAATTAAAATCCTTATGGAAATATATTCTGCCAGTAATCCACCAAGTGCCATAGCAATAGGGGTAAGCGCCTGGGATATACTTCCCATAAATAGTAACAACGGACACTTTTTGTTGGCTTGACTTTTTTAGTTCCATTGATAGTATGAAGAGAAAGGAGTGAGTATGAAAAGAGTGATAAAAACAAAAAAGGCGCCAGAAGCTATAGGCCCATACTCCCAAGGTATTCTTATAAATAAGATACTCTTTATCTCTGGCCAAATCTCTATAATTCCCGAAACAGGTGAGTTGATAAAAGATGATATAAGAAGAGAGACTGAGCAGGTAATGAATAACATAAAAGCAATTGTAGAAGAGGCAGGAGGAAATATGAGTGATATTGTAAAGACCACCATATATTTGACAAATATTAATAATTTCAACGAGGTTAATGAGGTCTACGCAGCATTTTTTAAAGAGTCGCCCCCTGCACGTGCAACCGTGGAGGTTTCATTTCTTCCTAAAGGTGTCGGTGTAGAGATAGATGCAACTGCAGTGATAAATGGAGATTAAATTTACAAAGGCAGTAGGGGCTGGCAATGACTTTGTTATAATTGAATCTACCCAGTCTGAGGAAAATTTTATAAAATCTATTCTTGATAGGCACTTTGGTGTTGGAGGAGATGGCTTAATAACATATAAAAAAAATAGAATGGTATTTTACAATCCTGATGGTAGTAGGGTTCCTTACTGCGGGAATGGAACAAGGGTATTCTTTTTTTATCTATATGAAAAAGGTATTATGGATAAGAGAGGAATAATAGAAACAGACGCAGGTAATTTTTCCTGTGAGTTGGTTTCAGAGAGTAAGGTTCGTATAGAGATGCCAGAATGCAGAACATTAAAGGAAAATATAGTCGAGTGTGGAGTCCCACATTTAATTATACCTGTTAGCAGACTTGAGGAGATTGACGTTGACAATGAAGGGAAGAATCGTTCTTATACCATTAAGGGTAGAACAAATGTGAACTGGGTAAAGGAAGAAAAGGAAGGTCTATTATATATGAGAACATTTGAAAGGGGAGTTGAGGGAGAAACACTATCCTGTGGTTCTGGAGTTGCATCAGTGGGTTTCTGGTATATAATGAAGAAAGGGTTTGAAAAAATAAAAATTGAAACTAAGGGTGGTACATTTCAAGTAGAGAAATTAAGGGAAAAGATTTTCTTGACTGGAGAGGTTAACATTCCCTTTAATGGAATATATTTATGGAGGAATAAATGAAGGAATATCTTACTTACGATGATGTGCTTCTCGTGCCGCAATATTCTGAAGTGCTTCCCTCTCAGGTAGATCTATCCACAAAATTTTCAAGGCATATATCATTGAGAATTCCTATCGTTAGTGCAGCAATGGATACAGTTACAGAATGTGCTATGGCTATTGCATTAGCGAGAGAAGGTGGTATAGGTGTAATCCATAAGAATATGAGTATAGATAAACAGGCTGAGGAAGTTGAGAGGGTAAAGAGGTTTGAGAGTGGTATGATCCAAAATCCAATTGTTCTTTATGCCAATAGCACGGTAAAAGATGCAATATCTTTAATGGAAAAACATAACATTTCGGGTCTTCCAGTTGTAGAGAAGGGTATGAAACTTTTAGGCCTGATTACCAAAAGGGATATTTTATTTGAAGAAGATAGTAAAAAGAAAATCAGTAAATTGATGACTCCCTTTGATCGATTAGTTACAGGAAAGGAAGGAATTACAATAGAAGAGGCAAAGAGAATATTTCAGGAAAAAAAGGTTGAAAAATTGCCTATAATTAAGAAAAATAGAATCCTTACAGGTTTAATAACTGTAAAGGATATTCTCAAGCGGATACGGTATCCACAGTCCACAAAAGATAAACATGGTAGGTTGAGGTGTGCTGCTGCCGTTGGAGTGAGTAAAGATACTGTCGATAGAACGAAGGCGCTGCTTTCTGCAGGGGTTGATGCTATCATAATTGATACTGCTCATGGCCATTCCAGGAAAGTATTCGAGATAGCTAAAAAATTGAGAGGAATTGTAGATGTTGATTTAATTGTTGGTAATGTCGCTTCTGAAAAAGCAGTGAAAGATATTTTATCCCTTGATGTAGATGCAATTAAAGTGGGGGTAGGACCAGGTTCTATATGTACTACAAGGGTTATCGCAGGTATAGGTGTTCCTCAGCTTTCAGCAATAATGGAAACATCAAGTGTAAGTAACGTGCCTATCATAGCAGACGGCGGGATAAAGTATTCTGGAGACATTACAAAGGCTCTTGCTGCCGGTGCATCCAGTGTAATGATAGGGAGCCTCCTTGCAGGAACTGAGGAGTCACCTGGCGAATCTGTAATATATGAAGGAAGGAGATTTAAAGTGTATAGAGGAATGGGTTCTCTGGATGCGATGAAAGAGGGCAGTAGTGACAGATATTTTCAAGAGGGGAAGCTTGTTCCAGAGGGGGTCGTTGCAAGGGTTCCGTATAAGGGGCCTACACAGGATGTGATTTTTCAACTTATTGGAGGTGTCCGTTCGGGTATGGGTTACATTGGTGCAAAAAATATTTCTATATTACAAAAAAGAGCAAAATTTATTAAAATAACAGCAGCAGGATTAAAGGAGAGCCACCCCCATGATGTTGTGATTACAAAGGAACCTCCAAACTATGAAATCCAAAAGTAGAAAGCTCGATGATTTGACCGGGCTATATACAAGGAGTTTTCTTAAGCCTTATGTTAACGATTTAATTGAAGACCGAAAGTCTTTTAGACTGTTTTTGCTTGACATTGACTTTTTTAAAATGATTAATGATAGTTATGGACATATGCGTGGAGATGAAGTATTAAGGGATGTTGCTGACATTCTTGAAAAATCGGTGCAGAATAGGGGTACAGTGGTGAGGTATGGAGGGGATGAATTTATTATAATTGTTACAGATAAATCTTTAATGGATTCTTTTGAGGGATATATTAACGATATTGTTTTTCACAGAGAATTCGCTGGAGACCCACCTGTAAGGATATCCTTTACAATTGGTTCTGCAACATACCCAGAGGATGGAGATGATCTTTCCAAGCTTCTGAAATGTGCCGATGATATATTGCTTAAAGCAAAGAGGAAGGATCATTATGGGATAAGATTTGTTGGGAGGGAAAACGTTCTTTCCATCCTAAAATCTGGCTTAGAGGAGGCTTCCCGAGGAAATCCGAAATTTATATACCTAACAGGAGTTGAGGGGGTTGGCAAGACAAGGATACTTTCGGAACTTTTGATATATGCAAATCTTGCAGGTTTTGATGCGACATCATTTAATTGCAAGAAAGATTTTGGTTATGAGCCCCTTCAATTTCTTACTGGTGACAAATCATTTAATCCAACATGGAAAGTGCTTAACAGTATTTCACCATCGATATCTGGAAGGCCAGTTTTTTGGTGTATTGACGATATTGAGTCCTGTTCAATGGAGACAAGAAAATTTCTTGAAAAATTGCCATCTATAATGGGTAAAGAAAAATTCTTTCTAATACTTTCGGGAAAAGAGGATGTTGGTATGAATCAGTTCTTGAAAATAAATCTTGAACCACTTGATCTATATGGAACAAAGGATTTTATTTCTTCTTTTATTGGGATGCAAGATATAGATGACAATCTTGTTGCATATCTTTTTGATAAGACCCGGGGAATACCTGGCAAACTTTTGTCTACATTGAATAATTTCCTTAATAACAACGTTATAAAGCTGGGGAAAAATAAAATTCAGATGGGTAAGATTATTGATACAGACATTGAAGGGAATCTGTTTAAAACGTATAAGAAACTCAAAAAGGAAGAGGGGATGATCTTTCAAGTTGGGGCACTTCTTGGTGACATTGGTGATTGTGAATTAATTGCAGATATATTGGGAATTTCTCGTGACGAGGTATATAAAATGAAAAACTTTGGCTTAAGCGTTGGTCTTCTCAAACCATCTGAAAATTTTATAATATCAACGGAAGAACTGAGAAAGAAGTTATACCAGGGAATAGGAAGTAAAAGAAAAGAGTTACATAGAAAAGCAGGGATGATTCTTTCCAGGAAGGGTTATCCTGGGCCTTCTGCGTATCAATTTGGAATGGCAGGAGATTTTGTAAATGAAACAGAACAGTCTCTTTTACTTGTAAGAACTTTATTGGATAAGGGTCTTCTTATAGATGCAGAGGAAGTTCTTGGGAGGCTTAAGAAATGGATTAATGAAGAATGGTTTAACAGAAAAACATTTTATGAAAGATGGGGGGATATTTTTTATAAAAAAGGTGAATTCCGTAATGCGTTGGAAATGTTCAATAAAGCATTGGAAAACAAAAAGGATGTGGAGATAGTAAAAAAGATAGGTATATTATATGCAAAGATGGGTAATATGGAGGATGCATTTAATACGCTGGAATCAATACGAGAAGATGCACTTCCTATCATAGCCGAGGTCCTTCTTGCTGTTGGAGATTTTAAAAGGGCACGAGAGTACGCACAGGAATCATTAAGGTTGTCAAAAAAGATGGAAGATCAAATGAGAGCCTTTGCAGCCCTCGGTGCTCTGGAGTATAGTGAGAAAAAATTTCAAAGTGCGTTGAATTATTACAGGAATGGGATATCAATAGCATATAAGTTAAATGATAATTATTGGACATCAATCTTTCAAAATAGAATGGGAGCGATATATTATTCAAGGGGTGACCTTGATGAAGCAAGAAAATATTACGGTAAGGCCTTAAAAGGATTTATAGAACTTGCAGATACTGATTCCATACCATCATTATATATGAATATTGGCTTAATTTATGAAAAGGAATCAATATTGAAAGAGGCGTTAAAACATTATGAATATGCACTCGGTGTTGCCGAGAAGATTGGAAATAGTTCTCTTATTGGCTCAATCAATTACTTTATAGCAGATTTGTTATTTGAAATAGGTGATACAAAAAATATTAAGAGTTATCTGGATAAAGCACTGGAAAATTTGCGGAAGGCCCATATCTTGCCGAATTTGTCAAGTACATATGTACTTCTTGGTAGAATGGAGACAAAAAAGGGCAACAATAAAAAGGCTTCTGTGTATTTCAATAGAGCAAGAAAGATTGTTGAGAAATATGGATATAAGGATGTGAAATACGAGTTGGGAATTGGTGAAGCAGAATTGCTTATAAGGGGTAAAATGTATAAGGATGCAGATAGATTACTTAAAAGACTGGAGAATGAAGTAACAAATGAGAAAAGGGGCGAGGTATATAGGTTGTTAGCAATAGTAAAAGATAGATTGGGGGATTCCCTTTTGGCAAAGAAATATGGGGAGAAGGCAATAAACGCCCATAAGATTTATGGCACACTATGGGAAATAGCAAAAGATTATAATATTCTTTCTTTTCTTTCTACCTTTTATGAAGAAGAGGAGGAGTATAGGGAACTCGCCAATGAAATATTCAGGAGGTGTGGAATTGAAAAAGGATTTGAGGAGTATATTTAAGAGCACTACAATAATTGGTGTAAGAAAGGATGGAAAAGTTGCAATGGGTGGTGATGGTCAGGTAACCTTTCAAAATACAATTATGAAGAAAGGTGCAAAAAAGATAAGGAAACTTCATAATGGAGAGATACTTGTCGGATTTGCTGGTAGCGCTGCAGATGGGCTTGCACTATTAGAAAGATTTGAACAAAAATTGAACACATTTCCCGGAAATCTCACAAAGGCAGTTGTAGAACTTGCGAAAGAGTGGAGAATGGATAAATATTTAAGAAGACTTGAGGCAATATTGGGTATAATGAATAGGGATTTAAGTTTTCTTGTTTCTGGGAACGGGGACGTTGTTCAACCTGATGATGATATCATTGCTCTTGGCTCTGGTGGTCCATATGCACTTGCAGCGGCAAGGGCCTTCCTTCAGGTATCCAAGCTTTCCGCCAGAGAAATTGTGGAGAAAAGTTTAAAAATTGCCTCAGAGATATGTATATTCACAAACAATGAAATAGAGATAGAGGAGTTATAATGGAAGAGAGAATATTAAAGCCAGGTGATATAGTAAGAGAGCTCAATAAGTATATAGTGGGTCAGGATGATGCAAAGAGGGCAGTGGCCATTGCATTGAGGAATAGATGGAGGAGACAGAAGGTCAAAGGTCCTATTAAAGAAGAGATTTATCCAAATAATATTATAATGATTGGACCAACGGGTGTAGGCAAAACTGAAATCGCAAGGCGACTTGCAAGAATTGAAGATGCTCCATTTGTTAAGGTTGAGGCTACGCGGTATACAGAAGTTGGATATGTGGGTAGGGATGTAGAGTCAATGGTAAGGGATCTGATGAATTCTGCCGTTGGAATGGTTAAAGCAGTAAAGATGAAAGAAATAGAGAAGAAGGCGGAAATACTTGCAGAGGATAAGGTTATTGATCTGATTATGAGAAAGGAAGGATATTCGGAAGGGAGAGAGGGTGTAAGAAAAATGCTTAAAGAGAATAAACTTGACAATATGAAGGTTGAACTTCAAATAGAAAAAAAACCGATGCCAATGGTTGAGGTATTGGGAGGGGCTGGCTTAGAAGAAATTCAGATGTCTCTTCAGGATACCTTATCCAACCTCTTTTCAGGGTCGAAGAAAAAGAAGTATGTAAGTGTAAAAGAGGCCCTTGAAATATTCAAGAATGAAGAAGCTAATAAATTAATAGATATGGACGAGGTGGTGGAAGAGGCAAAGAAAAAAGTGGAAAATAATGGGATTATATTTATTGATGAGATAGATAAAGTCGCTGGTGGAGAAGCAAAATCAGGGCCCGATGTCTCAAGAATGGGTGTCCAGAGGGATTTACTTCCTATTGTAGAGGGAACAGACATTATGACAAAATACGGCATTGTGAAAAGCCACCATATTTTATTTATTGCTGCAGGTGCATTTAATGTTCACAAGCCATCAGACCTGATCCCTGAATTGCAGGGCAGGTTTCCCATAAGGGTCGAATTGTCTTCTCTAACAGAGAAAGATTTTGAGAGGATACTCGTTGAGCCAGAGAATGCATTGGTTAAACAGTATCAAGCATTATTTGAGACAGAGGGAATAGATCTAAAGTTTACTCCCGATGCAATAAAAAGTATTGCACACTTTAGTGCGGAGGCAAACAGGATAAGTGAAGATATAGGTGCAAGAAGATTATCAACAGTTCTTACCGCTGTCCTTGACGATCTTCTATTTAAGATCCCGGATGTAAAAAATAAGAATATAGTTATAGATGGTAAATACGTTGAGGAAAAAATATCATCCATAATAAAAAATGAGGATCTTACAAGGTATATACTATGATTTGGGATTCAATAAAAGATTGTTTTACCTTTAAAACTGACAATCCAATAAAAGAAATACTTGAACATTCAAGTTTTTCTTCCCTTTATAAGGATATTATTGAGAGGGAAAGTAAGTTCCCTTCTTCCATTGGGAAGGGTGTATATTTGATAAGAAAGAGAGCGAATATAGATGAACCAGAGATGTATATTGGTATATCACCAGAACCAGCTAATCTTGAATCATATGACGGAGAACCTGTTCGGATAGTAATTTTTGTTGTTCTTCCTGATAATGACGAAACCTATGCAGAGTATCTTACGCATTTGTTTAAGATTCTCAATGTTTCTACACTTAGAAAAGACCTTCTCAATTGTAAAACAGAGGAAGATGCTATTGTCCTTATTAGGGGAGAAGAGGAAGAACTAAATGAATAAATTAAAAGAGAGGTTGCCTTTTTTTCTGTGGTTATTTCTCCTTTTTTCTTTGACCTCACTCCCGGGTAAGTCGACACCACCAATGTTTAATGGAAGTGACGTTCTTGCGCATCTCTTTTTATATATGACGCTTTCTTTATTCTTCATCTATGGATTTAAACAAAAGAAATACATAACTTTGATACTTATTGTTGTAATTAGCGCAATTGATGAGATACATCAATATTTTATTCCTATGAGAAATCCTTCTATCATTGATTTTACCGTAGATTTATTAGGAGGGGGGAGTGTAATATGGCTTTTGAATCTATAAAGGGTACCAGGGATATACTTCCTGAAGAAACAAAAAAATGGGTAGACATAGAAAAGAAAATTAGAGAGGTATGCAGAAGGTATAACTATAAGGAAATCAGGGTTCCTACGTTTGAAAGGGCAGAACTTTTTAGCAAATCCACCGGTAAGGATACAGATATTGTTCAGAAGGAAATGTATACCTTTAAAGATAAAGGAGGAAGGAATCTTGCACTTAAACCTGAGGGTACCCCTTCAGTCGTAAGGGCTTATCTGGAGCATGGATTGTCCAGCAAGGCACCCTTCCATAAGTTGTTTTATATTGAGAGGATGTTTAGACAGGAGAGACCTCAAAAAGGTAGATGGAGGGAGTTTTCTCAATTCGGTGTGGAGGCACTTGGTAGTAAGTCACCCTATCTGGATGTAGAAATAATTCTTTTGGGAATGGATTTTTTCCGTCAGATTGGTCTTTCCAATGTTGAGGTCCACATAAATTCGATTGGGTGCTCCAGGTGCAGACCCAACTATAAAAAACATTTGAGAGAATATTTATTAAAAAAGTTGCCAGAACTCTGTGATGATTGCAAAAGGAAGTTCAAAACGAACCCACTTAGAATTCTTGATTGTAAGGTCGATAGGCCGAAGTTAAAGGATGCGCCTCATATTTATGATTTTCTTTGTAAGGAATGTAAGGATCATTTTGATGCCGTTGTTAGTATTTTAAAAAAACAAGGTGTGAAAATAATAATGAATCACAATCTTGTAAGAGGACTTGACTACTACACAAAAACTGTTTTTGAATATGTTGTTAGCTCTCTTGGTGCACAAAATGCAGTTGGTGGTGGGGGGAGATATGATGACCTGGTAAAAATCATGGGTGGAAGGGATACACCAGCTGCAGGATTTGCCATAGGTCTCGACAGGGTTGTTCTTGCAATGAGGGAGAAGGATGTAGTTTCTAATGGCATAGATTTTTTTGTGGTCACAATAGGTGAGGAAACAGAAAAAATAGGTTTCTCTATTCTACAGCAGTTGAGGAATATAGGGTTTAGTGGTGAGAAAGATTTTACAGGGAGGAGCATAAAGGCACAGATGAGGTCTGCAAACAAGAGTGGAGCTAAATATGTAATAATTATAGGAGAAGATGAATTAAGAGCCAAAAAAGTTCGCTTGAAAAATATGAAAACTGGAAGTGAGGAGGATGTGATTCTTAACGAAAGAGAGATAGCAAGGAGGATTTCAGAATGTTGAGAGATACAAATTGTGGTGAACTAAGGAGAAAAGACCTTGGGAAAACTGTAACTATTGGCGGGTGGATAAAGAAGGTAAGAGACCACGGAGAGATTGTGTTTGTCGATCTCTGGGATAGATATGGAAAAACACAGATAGTGATAACAAATGAGAGAAGAGATCTTTTAAAAAGAGCAAAAACCCTGGGGCTTGAATGGGTAATAATCGTAAACGGTGTTGTAAGAGAAAGGCCTAAGGATATGGTTAATAAGGAAATTGATACTGGAGAAATTGAGGTTCTTGCACAGGACATAAAGATCTTTAATAAATCAAAAGTTCCACCTTTTGTGGTTGAGGAAGAGTTAAAGGCAGGAGAGGAACTTAGGTACAGGTATAGGTATCTTGATTTAAGAAGAGAAAAGATGCTTAAAAAATTCCTATTGAGACATCAGGTTTTTAACATAATAAGGAATTACCTTGGGGAGAGAAATTTTCTTGAGGTGGAAACACCGATACTTGCAAAGTCTACTCCAGAAGGAGCCAGGGATTTTTTGGTGCCGTCAAGATTACACAGAGGGAAGTTTTATGCCCTTGCTCAGTCGCCTCAGCTCTATAAGCAAATCTTGATGGTGAGTGGATTTGATAAATATTACCAGTTTGCAAAGTGCCTAAGGGATGAAGATTTGAGGGGGGATAGGCAATTTGAGCATACCCAGCTCGATATAGAGATGTCTTTTACAGACGAGTCTACTATGTTTGATCTTATGGAAGGATTGATGTCTGGAGTTTTCAAGAACGTATTAAAATTAGCTATCAGGCTCCCATTTCCCAGGATGACTTATGAGGAAGCTATGGAGAGATTTGGCTCTGATAAACCAGATCTTAGAAACCCACTTGAGATAAAGGATTATACTAAAGTCGCAAAGTCAGGCAAATTCAAAATAATGATTGAGAATCCAGAAACAAGAGGGATAAAGGTTAAGGGATTTTTTTCCAGAAAGCAGATAGACGAACTTGAAGCAATTGCTAAAAAAGGGGGGGCAGGGGGTCTTCTTTATCTGATAAATGATGGGAGGTATAAAGGTCCATTCATAAAACACTTTGATGACCTTTCACCATTTAAAGTTCAGAATGGTGAAACGCTTTTTTTAATCTCTGGCGGGAAGAAAATAGTACTGGAGTCTCTTGGAGTTCTACGAAAAAAATTGGGGTATTTACTTAATGTTGTAGAAGGAGGGTTTAAATTTCTTTGGGTAACTGATTTTCCGCTATTTTTGTATAATGAAGATGAAAAACACATAGAACCCTGTCATCATATATTTACACAGCCAAAGGAGGAGGATATGGAATATCTTGATAAAGATCCCCTTAAAGTTATAGGGAGACAATACGACCTTGTCTTAAATGGTGTTGAACTCGCCAGTGGAAGTATAAGAAATCATAATCCCGAACTTCAGAAAAAATTATTTAAGGTTTTAGGAATGAGCAATGAAGAGATAGAAAACAAGTTCGGCTTTCTCCTTGAGGCCTTATCGTATGGTGCCCCCCCACATGGAGGCATTGCCATGGGAATGGATAGATTATGTATGATAATGGCAGGCAGTAAAACAATAAGAGATGTAATTGCATTTCCAAAGACATATCTTGGAATGGGACTAATGGAGGGCTCTCCGTCCGAAGTTGGAGAAAATGAATTGAAAGAATTACATATAAAGGTGGTGAAGGATGAGTGAGCATAAAGAAATCAGAAAGTTTCCCGATGCAATGTTGAAGGAAAAGGTGCCAGAGGTAACAGAATTTGGGAAAGAGCTGGAGAAGGTAAGCAAAAAGATGCTCAGGGTGATGGAAGAAGCTGATGGTATAGGACTTGCAGCGAACCAAATTGGTTACTTGCTAAAAATGTTTGTAGCCAAACTTCCAGATGAAAAACCTATTATTATGGTCAACCCTATGATAATAGAAGCGGATGGTGAAGATGAGATGGAAGAAGGTTGCCTTAGTGTTCCTGGAATAGGTGTGGAAATACAGAGGGCGACAAGATTGTATTTAAAGGGTTTTAATACCAATGGAAAAGAAATTGAATATGAACTAAAAGGGCTTATTGCCCGTGTTGCGCAACATGAGATAGATCATTTAAATGGTATTCTTATTGTTGATTATCTTTCGGGAAAGGAATTTTTTAGATTCCAGATGGAATATGAAAAGATGAAGGAAAGGAAAGAACTCTAAAGAAAAAGAGGAGGCAATGTGAAAAAAGATCTTGTTTCCATAACTGACCTATCAAAGGACGAGATGCTTAGACTCTTTAAACTTGCAAGGGAGTTGAAGGAAAAAGTAAAAAGAGGTAAGGAATATCATATACTAAAGGGGAAGGTTCTGGCAATGATATTTGAAAAACCATCCCTGAGAACAAGGGTGACTTTTGAAACAGGTATATATCAACTGGGTGGATATGGGATTTACCTTGCTCCGACCGATATAAAACTTGGCAAAAGAGAAGCTGTTCCAGATGTTGCAAGAAATCTTTCAAGGTGGGTGAATGGAATAATGGCGAGAACCTTTGCCCATAAGACAGTGACTGACCTTGCAGAGAATGCATCAGTCCCTGTAATAAATGGCTTATCAGATCTTGAACATCCCTGTCAGATACTTGCCGATTTTCTTACTATTCAGGAACACAAGGGGAACTTTAAAGGATTGAAGCTTGCATTTATTGGTGATGGTAACAATGTTGCCCACTCCCTTATGCTTGCCTCCGCCATCCTCGGAGCTAATTTTACACTTGGATGTCCGGATGGATATGAAGCAAATCCTGAAATTGTTAATAAAGCAAAAAATCTTGCAAAGGGGACAGGCTCAATTGTGAAAATTGTTAACGATCCTGTGGAGGCTGTAAGAGATGCAGATATAATTTATACAGATGTATGGGCATCAATGGGTCAGGAGGATGAAGCAGAGAAGAGAAAAATGGATTTTCAGAGGTTTCAGGTTAACACTCGACTTCTTGAAGTAGCAAAAAAAGATGCAGTAGTTATGCATTGTCTTCCTGCACATAGAGGTGAAGAAATAACAAGTGAAGTCCTTGATGGGCCCCATTCCATTGTTCTTGATGAAGCAGAAAACAGACTCCATGCACAGAAGGCATTGATGGTAATGCTAATGAAGTAGGGTAAACCAAAAGGTATTATAGTTTGAAAACCTGTAGGATAGCTATTTAGCAGGTAAGGTGGAGGCAGTAGGCAGTAGAAGTTTTCTCTTTATCGTTGTTGTACATATCCACTGCCTCTTTTGTTCCTAAAAAAATAAATTCAATGCCGTTGTCTTTTAAAAAATTCTTTGTTTCTTTGGGTATTGTCACCCTGTTCCAGTATCCTGTGCCAATAACAATTTTATTTACGTTCTTCTCAAGTGGATATTTGAGATCCTCAGGATATACCCTGTGCCCTTCCCTTCTCCACCATGGATGGAATACTTCGTCACCAATAATGATTACGTCCTTCATATAGGTTTTACCGTTGATATTTATAACCCCAAACTTATATGAATTAATCATATCAATATAATAATTTATAATAATAATAATTCAAGAAGTATTTTTTTCTTGCCTTTTAATTATTTTCCTTTAAAATGAAGAAAAAATAAAGGGAGAGTAAAATGCTATTTAAAAAGCCAAAGGTGGGAATCGCACTTGCAGGTGGAGGGGCAAAGGGGCTTGCACATATTGGTGTTCTTGAAGTATTTGAAAAGGAGGGAATTCCAATAGACATAATTGCTGGCACCAGTATTGGTGCCATCGTTGGTGGATTTTATGCCCTTAAACCTGATGCGGTAAAAATGAAGAATATGGCAAGGAGATTTGTAGATTCAGAGGCGTACAGAGAGATGAGATTGAGTAAATTTAAATCAGAAGAGGAAGATAATTGGTTTGAGAGGATCAGGCATAGATTAAAAGTGGGTTTAACCTTTGTTGAGGCATTGGGAAAGAGCTCCCTGATTCCAGAAGAGCCAGTAGAAGAAATATTTGATGAGATGTTTAATAACAAAACGTTTAAAGATATGAAACTTCCATTTGCTTCAGTTGCCCTTGATCTTGTCTCAGGCCAGGACATTATTTTTAAAGAGGGATTAATTAAGTGCGCGGTGAGGGCAAGCGCTGCCATCCCCGGGATTTTTCCTGCTGTAAAACTTGGAGGAAGGATTCTTGTGGATGGTGGTGTTACTGCAAATGTCCCGGTTGAGGCAGCCAGAGATCTTGGTGCAGACATCGTTATAGGTGTTATATTTGGGTATAAGCCCTCCCCACCTGGAAAACTCAATAGTTCTATGAGTGTCATTCTGAGGGGTGATGAACTTGCAAAGCTAAAACTTTTCAGGTTGCTATTAGAAGAGGCAGATTATGTTATTGAGATAGATACAAAAGATGTGCACTGGACAGATTTTGGAAGGCTTGATGAGTGCGTTGAAATGGGTAGAACAGCGGCTTACAAACATATTGATGTCTTAAAAAAGATAACCCAGGGAGGCGTTTTCAGCAGATTATTTTTCCCGAAAAAAACACCTATTTCGACCCATTAATTATAAAAATTTATGCTTGACGATATTTTAAAAAGTGTTAAAGTTAAAAAAAGTAAAAAGGAGGTGTTTTATGAAAAGGTTATGGATCTTCTTGGGGTTGACGATGGTTATTCCTCTTTTGGGCTCATACCATTCTATCTACGAAATCCAATATACGACAGATCCATCAGGTGACTCTCCATATGTGGGCAGTACTGTTACTACTTCTGGCGTGGTTACAGGTGTATTCTCAAGGGGATTCTTTATTGAGGAAAAACCTGCTGGTGCCTGGAAAGGAATATATGCATATCAAGGTTACTCCTGGACACAGGATGTTTCCAGAGGTGATAGTGTTGAAATAACCGGCACTATTCAGGAATATAACAATATGACTGAGTTTGCTTACGGTAATACATACAGTATTCTCGCAAGTGGTGTAGGGGTACCTTTACCTTTAATAGTTTCTACTGGTGATGCGAACGATGAACAATACGAATCAGTCCTTTTAAAAGTAGAAAATGCACAATGCACCAATACTGATCTGGGCCATGGCGAGTGGGAAATAAATGATGGTTCAGGCCCTTTGAGAGTCGACGACTGGAATGTGTCCTATACCCCAATACTTGGAGATTCTTACACCGTTATAGGACCATTAAATTTTGCCTTTGATAGTTTCAAGGTTGAGCCCAGGGATTCTTCGGATATTGTTAATGTTAGTGGCATAAGGGAGATAAATAGTGGGAACGTCATTACATTTAAGGTTTCTTCCAATTTCGCTCCCTCTAATATAGAGGTCTCATTTATTCTGGATAAGGATACCGAGGGAGAGATAGGTATCTATGACATCAATGGCAGGTTGGTAAAGAGGGTAATGAAAGGGAGGTTTGAAAGAGGTGCACATAAATATAACATTGATCTGAAAAGAACAAACGCAGGAATATACTTCATTATATTGAAAACAAACGATACGACAAATGTATCAAGATTTATACATCTTTAAGAAAGGGTGATAAATGAAGAAAATATCAATTTTTTTATTGGCCTTTTTGCCCCTCTCTATGATTGGAGGGGTTCATACTATTGAAGAGATTCAGGGACACGCCAGTTCTTCACCATTTGTTGACAGCACCGTCACTTTCTACGGTGTTGTTACCGCACCTTTTACATACCTGTCTGGTGGAAGTACAAGATATGCCTTCTTTGTTGAGATGAAACCAGGTGGTGCCTGGAGAGGGATTTATATATACAATGGTTCCTCAAATCCAGGTGTTGAGAGGGGGGATAGTGTAAGAATTACTGGGAAGGTGAGCGAATACTATGGTGTTACAGAGGTCTCTTATCCAGATGAAATTACAGTACTTGGTTCTACAACGCCCCCTGACCCTGTTATTGATTCCACCGGTAATATATCCGATGAGAAGTATGAAGGTGTGCTTGTAAAGGTTGTAAAAGCAGCTTGCACGCAGGGTGTTAATGCCTATGGGGAGTGGGAGGTTGATGATGGAAGTGGACCTGCAATAGTTGACGATAGGATTTTTTACTTTGAACCTGTTGTAGGTGATACATATAGTGTTACAGGTCCGGTAGACTATTACTACGATTACAAGATCCTTCCCAGAGATGACAGAGATATCCTTGAGCCTGGAGAGATAGAGGGGCTCTATGCAGATTGTGACCCTGTTCAATTTTTTGAGAGGGTTAATTTTAATCTAAAATTTCGGGTCATAAGTACTATAGATACGGTGAGTTATCTCAGAGTTTTTATCCCTCCCGAAATTATCTGGTCTCATAATGTTGGTTCAATTGATCTTCCCTCAAATGATTCAGCAGTAGTTGTATCCGATTCAACAGGAGACACAATTAAGGTCTTTGGCACCAGTATATTTGATACAGTGATGATCCAGGTTAATAATGTCATTATTGATACGACAGGCACATTTACATTCAGGGTTGAGGGAAGTATGGATAATAACATTTTTTCTGTTGCTGGAAAACCATTCATAAAAATTATAGCAATGCCCACAATAACAGATCTAAGAGACGTTCAGAATCCAGGCCCTGATGGCGTTACCTCTGGTATGCTTGGTGATGTTGTTACTGTGCTCGGCTATGCAGTAACGGGAAATATCTCTCCAACGGGGACCGGTTTCTATTTGAATGATACCACCAGCGGAGTTGATATATTTTCCTATGATGCTATCCCTGTAAAAAGGAATTATAGGTATTTGATAAAGGGTACTGTAGATGAATATAATGGATTAACAGAGGTGAAGGTGAATAATCCATCCGATGTCACACTAATTTCGAGATGGGATCCCATATTTAAACCGGAGACGCTCGCCACATCGGTTGGTCTTGATGAATCCACCGAGGGAAGGCTCCTCTGTGTAAAAAAATCAAAGGTCGTGACACCATTAACACCAATAGCAGCTGGAGGGGGTTACAATTTTACCGTTGCAAATGGTCAGGCATATATAACCATAAGGTTAGAAACAGGCACAGGTATAAATGTTGACTCAATGAGAAATATGATGGGTAAGGGAGACATATTTACTATTACGGGTGTTGGTGGTCAATATGACTCCCATGAACCATATACAACTGGTTATCAACTTCTTCCCAGAGATATGAACGATATAGTTATGGAGATACCTTCGGAAACAACAGAGGTACTCACCTGTACAATTACACCAAATCCATTCTCTTATGACCTGGGTGAGGTTGCGGATGTAAAAATAACCGCTCCACATAACTCAAGCATTACTGCAAAGATTTTTGATGCTGAGGGCAGATTGGTGAAGATTCTTGTTGTGAATTATCCAGGTGGGCCATACGAGACATACTGGAATGGAGAGGATGAGTATGATAAAAAAGTAACTATCGGACTTTATCTCATTCATATTGTTGTAAAAGAAACAGATGGAAAAACTGAAAAATTAACTAAGCCCATTATAGTGGGCACAAAATTAGGAAGATAATATGGCAATGTTATTAATAGTATCGGTTTTTGAAAACCTTCTTTTTTCTCCCATTGGTAATGCAATGGGAGGTGCAGATTACAGCATCCCTGACCCGGTCATTTCATTTAATCCTGCCTCCTGCGGATTTATGAAGGATTTTACTCTTAGCACTTCATATAGGAGTCTCTATAGCACAGTTAGTACGGGGAGAATTTTTTTGGGAATGAAATCCTTTGGTTTTAATCTTGGATACAGAAATGTAAAGGATCTTCAGAATGAAACCGTAGTTTCTATATCACAGGGCGTTCCCCTTGGAGAAGATACAAAACTCGGTTATACTGTAAAGGGTTTTTACCTATTTCAGTCAAGATTTGGTGATGAGTTTACCTATGGCGTTGATATAGGGGTAATTTCAAGGGTTTGGGAATTGTGGTATATCGGAGGGGCAGTTTATAACGTGAATAGACCAACGGTAGGCAAGGATGTGAAGTACAGCCTTCCGACAAAGGCGGGTATGAGTGTTTCTTACAAACCATACAAGAGCGCAACAACAGCCTTTGGTTTTGAAAAAGAGTTTGATAAACCCACAAGATTCCTCTTTGGTCAGGAATTTATAATAGGTGATAAAATTGCATTAAGAACTGGTTTCCATTCATCGCCTTTTGAGGTTTCCTTTGGCATTGGGATTAATGCTGCTCCTGTAAATGTTAATTTTTCATACGAATACAATAGCAGCATTGAACCAACATATACAGTTGGAGCAGGTTACAGATGATATGGATACTACTAATCTCGGTTACAATGCCCCTTGACATAAATAGGGCATCCATTAATGAGATAAAGCTGCTTCCCATTTCAGATGCATCAGCAGAGAAGTTATATGAGTATAGGGAAACCCATAAATATATTTCATCTTATTATGAGTTATATGACATCTTGAAACCAGAGGAGTTCAAAAAATTAAAGGATCTTATTATAATCAAGAAACCACCTGAGATAAAGAATATTCCTTACTATATTGAACAGATACAGGAGAGGCTTGCATCAGAAGAAAGACCCTCCGAGGCCTTAATGGATGAATGGGAGGCATTAACAATAAAACCTATGAATATAAACAGGGTTCATATAGACGATATACTTATGTTGAGCAGGGTGAACCTTGTGGATGCAGTATCTGCCATCAACTATGTAAGGACATGGAAAAATATAAGGTATTCTTCAGATCTTCGATATGCACCATATTTAACAAGTTATGGCTACAGAAATATAAGGGATTTTATCGTTACCTCTGAAGAGCAAAAACCAAAGAAATGGGTAGGTTTTGGGAAGGCAAATGTTGACTGGTTTTCACGAGAAGATATGGAGGATATGGGAGGGAAGAATGTGGATGGTACAGTTGATTATGTAAACTCTCTATTCAACAGTATAGACTATGATCCTGTTTTAGACACATTCAATTCAGACACAACGTATGCCTATCAGAGAATGGATTCTGCTGGTTGGGATAGAGAAAATATGAAAAAACTTATGGAGAGATTGGAGAATGAAAAGGAAGAGGCATTGAGTAACAACTATATGCGGAAGATTTTTGTAAGGGCAAGGACAGATTATGGGGATAGGCTTTCTCTCGGTGTAAGGGCAGGAGAAATGCCAGATGGGTCAAATAACTATAAGGGTTATATTGGACTTATCAATATTGGCCCCATAGATAAACTTTATGTCGGTAACTACAATGTAACAATAGGGCAGGGAGTAATGTTTCAAAACGTGGATGATATGCTTGCAAGGTCGATAGAAAAGGCGGAGGGTGTCTACGGTGATATAACTTCGTCGCAGGAGTTTGCCGCTCGGGGAACGGGATTACTTTCTCGTTATAAGAGATTTAAACTTATATCTTTTTACTCTATGGATAAAAAGGATGGTATTTTGAATAGGGATTCAACAATCAATCTTTATTTTACAAATCCATATAACCTCTCAGAGTTCAAGGATAAATTCAATGAGGAATTCTACGGTGGAAGTTTTGGAGTGGACCTTTCCAACCTTTTTTTCATTCCTTTTGGAACATACATTTCGTTAAATGGGCTTAAAATACATACTGATAAGCCATTCAAAATTTCAAGGGAAGATGTAGAGTTTAAGTATGACGCAGATGAATTGATTACCCCAACATATCTTGATATGACAAATGGAAGGGAAAAGAAGTTTGGTGGCATATCCGGGAGGACTGTGATAAATAATTTTGGAATTGAGGGAGAATTTGTTCACCAGTTTACAGGGGTACCTTCTAATGCTTATATCTTTGGTGGAATTGTTCAATACAATAATATTTATGTTCTTTTCAGGAAGAGGCATTATGATGTTGGTTACGATAACCCTTATGCAAGGCCATTTATGGAGCAGAAGAGATTTGATGATACGCCCTTTGAGAAGCCCTATAGATTGCTTGATCCATTTTATTCCGATATGCAGAACTATCCTGCCCCAAAACCTGAGGATGGACTTTATGTGGAGACGAGGTACAGGATAAATAGACATTTTACTATTACCAGGGCATATGTGGATGTCTGGAAAAATCTTGCGATAGGTTTGCCTAATGTTAGAGTGCAAAGCGAACTTGAATATAGGCCAATCTATCCTTTAAGGATAAGGATTAAACACAAATATCAGGCAAAGTGGAGGGAGAGACCCACAACCCCTACCAAATCTGTGACAAATGAATTTACTTTCAGGATATATGCCCTGCTAACTGACTATGATTATATAGATTTCAGGGCGAGATACGGATGGGTTCATCTTCAGTCCTCCTTAAAATACACAGAGGATGAGGTTATGGATGGCGGGTATATATCACTTGTCTTTGAACATCGTTTTTCAGAGAGACTATCTACTTATCTGGGGAGTGCGATATGGAAGACGGATGATATGAGTCAGTGGATTTTTGAAGATACAGGTATTGACTTTCTCTATGGTAACGGAAATAAATTTTTTGTTTCATTTATTGACAGAGTTTCTGATAATCTGTTTTTAAGACTTAAGTTCAGAAGAAAATATACTGAATACAATCACGTTGGGCTTGAATACTCTAACGGAGAATATCATTACGAAAATGGCACCCCGACCTTAATAAATGGATTTGTAGATAATAAGACAAATTATACTGGAAACCTTCAAATTATATGGTGGTGGTAATATGCGTAAAACAATACTTTTAGTCTTTGTTTCTTTCGTTCTTTTTGGTGGTATTGCGGAGGCTACGAATTATGGGAATTTTAATTTTGTGCTTGACGCCTCTATGAACGGTGTGGGAGATGTTTGGGTAGTATCTACTGCCAACCCAGGATATTTCTTGCAAAATGCTCAGGTGTTGGTTGATGGGTCCTTGTTGATGCCTACAGAGAGAAGGAGTAAGAGGGTGTTTGATAGTTTTGATAATACCGTGGGTAATACAACTGTGGCGGATAACACCTATTTTCTTGCAGGCCCATACACCTTTTCCTTTAGGATCCCTAAAAATATGCTTCAGATCGGCTTTGACTTTTTCCCTATTCTGGCGGGAAAGTACAGTTATGAAAATACTGAGAGGGATGAGTTTTATAGGGTAATTCTGACAGAAAATGAGACAGTTGATTTGAATGGATTTTCGTTTACTCCAAACATTGGATTCAAATATAAATGGATTGGCATCGGAGGAGGAGTAAGAATTATAAGGGGAAATGATGTTTATAATTACGAACATTATACTGATACAGATACTACTATCAATCATTCAAATTATAGTATAAAGGGTAATGGTTACTATGGAGGCTTGACCTTAAGTCCGATTAAGAATTTGACCATTGGTTTTGTATATGGTACTGCTATTAAGATCTCAAAGGATACGGTAGCGGATATAAATTATCCAGAGCAATATGCCTTTGGAATTGACTACTTTTTCCCTGGCCCTCTTCCTGCGAAGATTTATTTCCAGCTTTCATATATTCCCTGGTCAGTTTTAACAAAGGATGGTGTAAAAGAGAATCTTGATAATGTTGAATCATTTCATTTTGGTGTTGAGCATCTACTAACCTCTAACATTCTTATAAGGCTTGGCTATATGTATAGTAATATTTATGCGAATTCTTCTTTGACAAGGGGCACATATACCTTTGGCCTCGGATACAGAGCTGGCTTAAATGAGCTTGGGTTTGGGTTTAATTTTTCAGGACTTTCCTACAAAGGAGATGAGTTAAACCTTGGAACTGGATTGAACGATTTATACTTTGACGAAACTTCAACATTGTTAAGTTTAACCTACAAAAGGGGATGGTAAAATGGCATACATCTTACTAATATTCACAATAGGGTTTAGTGCTGAGGATATTGAATATATAGGGAACAGAGAGTATATCCCGAATCTTGTCAAATCTATAAAAAACGCTGAGAAGACCATCGATGTAGCAATGTACTCTGCAGGATACTATCCACAGTATACAGGAGGACCTGACAGGGAGGTGTATAGTGCGATGTTTGATGCAGTAAAGAGGGGCGTAAAGATAAGGGTAATACTGGATGCATCTGACTGGAATACAAGCAATACACGTAAAAATCAGATTACAGCCGATTATTTGAGGAGTGGTGGTGTGAAGGTTTGGTGGGATCCACCTGATATTACCACTCACAGTAAGATCGTTATAATTGATACCCTTTACTGTATAGTAGGTTCAACGAATTGGACATACTATGCCTTTGTTCATAATAATGAAACTTCGCTTTTGGTAAAATCAAGACCACTTGCAGAAAGGCTGGAAAAGTTCTTTTCAGATCTACTCAGGGTCTCTACTGTCAAGCAGCCGCTAAAGGCATTGAAAAAAGGGGATTAAGGTATGATAATTTTATTTCTGCTGTCTTCTAATTTGGCAAATGTGGAAATTGTATTCACCAATAATGCGTTTGGTTCCTTAGCCCCATCCTATGCGTATTTTATGGATTTGGAAATGCCTCCACCGTTAGGAGATGCTGCTTCCTTTAAGACCCTAATCGAATTTGAAAAAAAGGAAGGTAAGGATCCTGTTGTGTTATCTTCTGGTAATCTTTTCCCCTTCAATTTTCCTGGTGATTACCTGCCATCAGAGGAGATTTCTGGCTTCCTGAAGGCATGCAAATTTGATGCAGTCCTCATAGGAACCAACGAACTTTCATTTGGAGTTGATTATCTGATGGATGTCATACGAAATGCAGGTACCCCATTTCTTTCTGCAAATATTCTCTCTTCTACATTAAGAAAGCCGTATATTATGATGGAGAGGGAGGGGGTTAAAATTGGTATAGGTGGGATTACTACACTATATACTAATTTATTCGTACCCTCTAATGTGAGGGAGGAATATGAGCTAATGGATGTGTATCCTGCCATTGAGAACATGGTGAGGGATATGCGGAATAGTGGAGCAGACATAATAATTCTCCTTTCAGATGCAGGTTTTACTAAAGATAGCACGATTGCTGATTCAATCCCGGGGATTGATGTAATCATTGGTTCAAGTGAAAGAGGAAGACCGATGAAGACTCCATTTGAGACCCCAAAGAATCACACTATTTTATACAAGGGATATACTAATTTTAGTTCGGCAGGTATTTTAAATCTATTCTATGATAAAAATAATAAAGTACTTGCTGGTTATAGAGGGAAAATAGTAACCCTTTTTGCAGAAGAATTTTATATGGATAAGAAGGTTCTTGGCATAGTGGAGAGATGAGGAAGGCACTTAAGCCATACCATGGATTACTTTTACTTCTTCCTGCAGTAATAATCCTTTTAATTTTCAGATTTTATCCACTTCTATATGTCTTCAGGGTAAGCTTTTATAAGTGGGGGATGGGGGGACCTGAAAAGGTTGTCTGGTTCAAGAATTATGTAACTATACTCCGGGATCATTATTTTTATCAATCCCTTGGGAATACTTTATGGTATGCAGTGCTTGTCGTTCCTTTGAGCCTATTTATATCTCTGTTTTTTGCAATCCTCCTCAATAATAAATTGAAGGGGATTGGTTTTTTCAGGACAAGTTATTTTTTACCAGTTGTTACATCTATTGTTGCAATTTCTATCATCTGGAAATGGATATATCATCCTGACCTTGGATTAGCCAACTATATATTAAAGATGCTTCACCTTCATCCACTAAAATGGCTCTCCGAATGGAGGGGGATATTTGAGTTAATTGTTGGAAGATCCCTACCAGTAGGGATAAAGGGTCCGAGTCTTGCATTGTTTTCACTTGTCTTGATGGCTGTCTGGAAGGGGTTGGGGTATAACATAATTATTTTTCTTGCTGGATTACAAAATATACCAAAGGAATACTACGAGGCAGCATTAATTGATGGAGCATCCTCTCCAACGGTTTTTAGAAGAATAACATGGCCTATGCTTACTCCAACAACATTTTATGTCCTTATTATGACAACAATAGTTTCGTTTCAAGTCTTTGCACCTGTCTGGCTTATGACAGGCCCTCCACCAGGAGGACCTCTCGGTACTACAAATGTTCTTGTATATAGTATATTTGATAATGCCTTTAATTTTTCGAGATTTGGGTATGCAAGTGCTGTTAGCATGGTGCTTTTCCTTATGATTCTTTCCTTAACGGTTGTGCAGAAGAAGGTAATAGAACCGAGGGTGCATTATGAGTAGAAGAAGGGTTATTCTGGTGTATGTATTGTTGATCATTGGGGCAATTGTATCGCTCATACCATTTTACTGGATGGTAACCACATCCTTGAAGGCGCCACAGGAGGCAGTTCGATTTCCACCTTCCTGGATTCCCCACACATTAAAATTCACTAATTATGTGGAGGCAATGAAGGTGGCACCTTTTGGAAGATATTTTTTAAATACAATTTTTATTGCGATCTCTACACTTATTGGAGTACTATTAACAACCTCTTTGGCTGCCTTTTCCTTTGCCTTCTATAATTATAAAGGGAAGGATATTGTATTTTTATCATTTCTTGCTGTTATGATGGTCCCTATGCCTGTTTATATAATTCCAGGTTATTTAATTCTTGCAAGTTTTGGTTGGCTTGATACTTATTTAGCCCTTATCATTCCATGGATTGTGAGTGCATTCAATATATTTTTTCTGAGACAACACTTTAAGACTGTTCCAATTTCTCTCTTAGAGGCGGCAATTATTGACGGTTGTACACCTATGGGATTTCTATGGAGGATTGCCCTTCCCCTTGTAAAGCCTGCTATTATCACCATTACAATCTTTAATTTGATTGCGAGCTGGAACTCATTTATATGGCCGTTAGTTATGACAAACAGAGATATTATAAGGCCTGTGCAGGTTGGTCTCGCTTACTTTATGCAGGAGGAAAGTACAAATTATACCCTTCTTTCTGCTGCATCAACGATAGTGGTTCTACCCGTTATAATACTGTTTTTTATTTTCCAGAAGAGGATAATGGAATCATATATGAGGAGTGGAATAAAAGAGTGAGAAAAATTATTCCTGTTCTTTTAATTTTAATTTTTCTGTCGGGTTGCAAGGGGAAAAAAGAAACATCAGTAGTTAAGGTTACATTCTGGCATGCAATGGGTGGACCCCTTGGACGGGCACTGGATAATCTTATAAACGATTTCAATACGATGCAGGATTCTATAAAAATTGTCTCTATTGGTATGGGCAATTACAATGCACTTTCACAGAAAATAATGGCATCAATACTTGCGAGAAAGACGCCGACAATTGCACAGGTCTATGAATCCTGGACAACGAGTCTTTACAAGGCACATGTACTTGTTCCTGCTGATAGTTTTATTAAAAAGGACACTTTGTTTCAGAAGGAACTACCAGATTTCTATAATGTGTTTATACGGGATAACACCTTTGATTCCCAGCTCGTTACAATTCCTTTTAATAAGAGTGTTATGGCATATTTTTACAATGTCGAAATGTTTAAGGCAAAGGGTATAAAAAGATTCCCAAAAACATATGATGAACTTAGAGATGTGCTTATAAAATTGACCTCAGATAGAACAAAGGGTACTGCATTTGGTGTTACTGTAGGAATGTTTGAACAGTTACTCTATGCATTTGGTGGTGAATTATTAGATAAGGATAGAAAACCAGTTTTCAATTCAGAAGCTGGGAGAAAAGCTTTACAATACCTTAAGGATCTTCTGTATAAGTATAAGGTTGCACATCTTACCACTGGCTATCAGCATCAGGATGAGTTTCTCTCAGGTATGGTTGCCCTTGTTGAAGGAAGTTCTGTCTCATATGCATTTATGAAAAGAAATAACCCCGATTTTACGATAGGTATGGCACCTGTTCCTGAAGGCGAAAAGAAGGCCGTTTTCATAATGGGAACGAATATAGCAATCTTTGAAAGGGCAGGTGAGAAAGAAAAAAAGGCAGCCTGGCAATTTATAAAGTGGTTTACCTCTCCAAAAATACAGGCAGAATGGGCACTGAAGACGGGTTATGTTCCAGTACGGAAGTCTTCTCTTAAGATAAAAGAAGTACAGGAGAGGTTTAAAGAAGTCCCCGGGCTAAGGGAGGTATGGAAACAGCTTTCCTATGCAAGAACAGAGCCTGTTTATCCACAATGGTATATTGGAAGAAAACTCCTATCGCAGGTTGGTCTTGAACCCCCTTTAAGGGGAGGGATGGATGTGAAAGAATCTCTTGATAGAGCGGCTAAAGAAGTTAAAAGGATTATGGAGCAGGAGTGAGAAGGAAGTAATGAATATAATTGATATAATAAGAAAAAAGAGAGATGGGGAAAAACTAAGCGAGGATGAAATAAAATATTTTGTTAATTCTGTTAAATCCAGAACTATAAAGGAATACCAAATATCAGCGTTACTTATGGCCATATATTTTCGAGGTATGGATTTCAATGAGACATTTTTTCTTACAAAATATATGATAGGATCAGGTGTAAAAATAGACCTTTCAGATATTCCTGGTAAGAAGATAGATAAGCACTCCACGGGTGGCGTTGGAGACAAGGTAAGTCTTATAGTCGCACCTGTTGCTGCGTATCTCGGAATCACAGTACCTATGATTTCTGGAAGGGGGTTGGGTCATACTGGAGGTACTGTTGATAAGATGAATGCCATTGAGGGATATAAAACAGGGCTTAATGATAGTGAATTCAAGCAAATATTAAAGAATGTTGGGTGTGCTATAATTTCTCAGACAGAGAATATTGCACCTGTCGATAGAGTACTCTATGCCATAAGGGATGTTACAGGGACTGTCGAATCTATCCCCCTTATAACATCAAGTATTATGTCCAAGAAATTATCAGAGGATCTTGATGGTCTTGTGATAGACTTAAAGGTAGGGAGAGGCGCATTTATGAAAAATATGGATAGTGCAAAAAAACTGGCAGAATATATGATGGGAGTATCGGAAAGACTTGGTGTAAAGATAAAGATATACTTCACATCTATGGATTCACCTCTCGGAAGGGCTGTTGGTAACGGTCCAGAGGTTCTCGAAGCCATAGATGTATTGAAGGGGGGAGGTCCTGAAGACGTTGTAGAAGTTGCATCTGCACTTGCAGATGGGATGATAGGACTTGCAGGTATTAAAAGAGATGTGAGGAAAGTTCTGAAAAGCAAAAAAGCATATGAGAGGTTTTCAGAAATGGTTAAGATGCAGGGGGGTAATATTAATAATATTGCTATAGATCAGAACACTTATGAAATCAATTCAGAGAGAGGGGGTATTGTTCAGTCTATTGATGCCTATAAAATAGGTATGGCTGCTGTTTTAGCAGGGGCAGGGAGGGTAAGGAAGGAAGACGATGTTGATTATGGAGCTGGTATCTATATATTGAAGAAGGAAGGGGAAGAAATAAAAAAGAATGAGCCCCTTGCAATAGTTTATACCAAAAAGTACTCTGAATTACTAAAGAGACAAATTATAGACAGTTTTGAAATAAAGAACAAAGAGCCAGAAAGGAAGAGCAGAATAATCGAGATATGGTAGATTTCATCTAAATCTTACTTGAAAGGAATTTGAATTTCTGTATGATGAGCAAAAAGGAGAAATTTTGGAAATAATACCATACAGAGAAAATTATAGGGACAAGTGGGAAAAATTTGTGGAAACTAGTACAAACGGCACAATTTTCCACAAAAGAAGGTTCCTGTCATATCACCCTCCTGATAGATTTATTGATGAGAGTATTATATTTTCCGAGAAAGAATGGATTGCATTATTTCCTGCAGTCGAATGGAAGGGATTTCTGTTTTCTCATAGGGGTGCTTCTTATGGAGGTTTTGTTTTTAAAGATAATCTGAGTATTAAGAGGTCTTTTGACCTTGTTGAGAAACTTCTAAAATTTGCGAAAGCAAAGGGTTTTAGGGGGGTAGAAATGACTATTTCTCCTCTGATTTATTACGAAAGGCCCATTAATTATATCGATTTTGTATTGTTTAAAAATGGTTTTCGGTATAGAAAAAGAGAGCTCACTGCATACATTCCTGTTGTGGAAGAGCCCTTTTCCCTCTTTAAATCAGAGGCAAGAACTGCAACAAGAAAGGCAAAAAAAATGGGTGTTGAAGTAATGGAATCCGACGATTTTCAGACATTCTATTCAATACTCAAAAAGAATCTTAAGATGAGACATAATGTTAAACCTACCCATACGGTTCAGGAGCTTTTCAAATTGAAAGAATTATTCCCCGAGGAAATAAGATTATTTGCATCCTTCCTAAAGGGCAAGATGATTGCTGGTACTGTGCTTTTTAGAGCAAATAAAAGGGTATCCCTTGCCTTTTATATCAGTCATAATGAAGAATACAATAAATACAGGCCAGTAAACATACTTTTTTATGAAGTACTAAAATGGTGCTGGCAAAATGGATATTCCTTTCTTGACCTTGGAACTTTTACGCTGAATATGGAACCGAATATGGGGCTTGGAAGATTTAAGGAATCTATAGGGGCAAGGGGTCTTTTCCGTGATACCCTTTACATTGAATTTTAATGGGAAAGGTAAAGAGTTTATATAGACACACCTTTGTTTATAGTATTGGTTTACTCTTCAAAAAAGCAATAGGATTTTTTCTCATTCCAATATATACCAGGGCCTTTCCAACATCGGATTATGGAATCCTTGGCCTTACATATGTGTATATTTCTTTTTTAATACTTTTCTTTTCCCTGGGTTTGAATGACGCCTTCTTTAAATCCTTTACAAAGGATAAAAGAGAGAAAGAATCTTCAAGCACCCTTTTGTTTTTGAGATTTCTCTATGGTATACCATTGATTCTTATCTTAATTGGATTTTCGAAGCCAATCTCCATTTTTATTTATGGAAAGTCAATTCCACAGTATATTATAATTGCCTCTTTTATTGTTTTCATCGAGAACATTGCTGTAATTCCCATCCTCATTCTTAGGGCTGAAGAGAGGTCTACGCTTTATGTTATATTAAACACTATAAGATTTATTGTAAATATGGGTCTCAACGTATACTTCGTCGTAGTAATGAAATTAGGAATTCTTGGTGTACTGTATGGTGATTTAATTGCCCTTGTTTTATTGTTGATCCTCTCGTTTCCATTTGTCAGAAGGCACATTCAATTTTCACTTGACAAAAAACTCGCAAAAGAAATGTGGAGTTTTGGTATTCCTCTTCTTCCTATCTCTGTGCTCATGCTTCTTCTTGATCTTTCCGATAGATACCTTATGAGAATATTCAAGGGAACGTCTAATGCGGGTCTGTACATTCTTGGATATCAGTTTGGGAGCATTCTTTCTCTTTTTGTCAATGGATTTAGATTTGCATGGCTTCCTTTCTTTTTCAAGAACCCTGATAGGAAGGATCTCTTTATTAGAACAACAACACTCTTTGTAAGATTAATTCTAATTATGTGGATTGGGGTTATGCTTTTACTTCCCGAAATTTTTAAAGTATGGGTTGCAAAGCCCTACTATCCAGGAATGATCGTTTCTCCTATTGTGGGGCTTGCGTATATATTTTTTGGCCTTGAGCAGATATTTTCAGCACCATTTTATATTCATTCCAGGACAAAGACACTTCTTCCTATAGCACTTATAGGATTTTCAATCAATTTCTTATTAAATCTTTATTTTATACCCCACTTCGGTATAATAGGTGCAGCCCTTACAACGCTCATAGCCTATTTTGCGCTGGCTGTGCTTTCTCTCTCCATATCCCGGACATTTCATCCAATTTCATATAGGATTGGGAGAATGGCACTTGAGATTATAGGAGTAACGACAATATATTATCTTCTAAAAAATATGGGTCTATCTATGAGAGCAATAGGGATTTTTGTCGTAGGTATAATAATCTTTTTGGAGGAATGGAGTGAAAGAAAGATTAAGAGATAGACTATATTTCTTGCCATATACAATCCTTGGAAAGTTTTCAGAGATTGTTTCGAGTTCTACGTATAGATTTACGAATGGATATTCATTTATCCCGAGGGCTGTTATAATTTATCCAACAGAGAGATGCAATTTACATTGTGATATGTGCTTTTTGAATAATATAAGAAAATATCCAAAAGATTTACCCTTTGATATAGTAAGAAAAGTAATAAAGGAGGTGAAATACTATAAACCTGCTATAGGGCTTACAGGTGGTGAGCCAATGTTGTACAGACATTTTAGAGAAACAGTAGAGCTTGTAAAAAGGAACAATCTTTCTCTCTCAATTGTAACAAATGGCTCATTATTAAAACACTTTGCAGACTTCCTTATACATTCAGGTATCGACAGGATAAAAATTTCTGTAGATGGCCCGCCAGAAGTACACAACCGTTTGAGAGGAGTAAGGAATTCATTTCAGTTAATAGAAGAAGGAATAAAAGAGATAAATAAATTGAAAAAAAAGAAAAGAATAATATATCCAAGGATGATACTATACTCCCTTCTATCAAGGGACAATGACCCTGAATTTATCATAAAATTTGCAAAGGCAAACCACTTTTCTTCCGTTGTTTTTCTGAATATTCTTACCTTGAATCCTGGTGATTCGTTATTATTTGAAAAAATAACCGGGCAAAGGGCACACTACTGGAGGGGTGCTGAATTTGATAATCGTTACTACAGGGTAAGAAAACAAGATTACGAAAGAATAAAAAATACATCATGGGGTATGCCCGTATATTTTGCTCCCGAAATAGAACCAGAGAATATTGAGAAATACTACAATAGAGAACCAGCATATCTTGATAAATTTAGAGGAAGGTGTAAGGCACCTTTCAATTCTGTAACAATTAAGCCTGACAGCAGTATAGAAATATGTCCTGATTATAAGATCGGTAGTTTGAAAAATGAAAGTTTGTTTGATATCTGGAATTCTGGTAAAGCAAGACAATTAAGAAAATTTATTGCATCAGGGAATGTTTTTCCTGTATGCAAGGGTTGCTGTAACTACTACTATTAGTAGAAGAGTCAGATAGATACAACATGTAAATCGTTTTTTGACTATACTATAATCACTGTTGACATTTAAAATACCTGTGTTATTTTTATCTGGTATGACAAAGATAAACAGAGATGAAGGTCTCTCTATTATTGCCCATGAAATAAAGAATTCCCTCGCAGGGATTGTAATGGGCCTTGAATTGATAGAAAAAAATTTTGGCAAGGACGCACTTATTACATCTTTGATAAAAGAAGCCCAAAGGTTATTTGAACTTTCCAGGGATTCTATTACACTATCAAGACCTCTTGAATTAGAATTATTACCAGCGGACATACGTTCTCTGGTTAATGAATGTATCAGTATTCAAGATAAAGTGGCTAAAGAAAATGATGTTAAATTAATAAATAAGATTCCTGAGCGTTTTCCTCCAATATTATGTGATAGGGAAAAGCTAAAATCCGCATTTATTAACCTCATTAAGAATGGAATACACCATGCAAATAAGCAAGGCTGGGTTGAAATTGGTGGGAAAAATCTGGGTAACAATATGGTAGAGATATATGTTTATAATAGTGATGGCTATATTGACCTAAAAGAGCCAAAAAATGTCTTTAAAAAATTTTATACAGGAAGAAAGGGTGGAATAGGTCTTGGGCTTTCAGTTGTTCATAAGATTGTCTATGAGCACTTTGGCGTTATCGATATTGAGTCGAGAAAGGGATACGGTACAAAGTTCATAATAACTATGCCCACTGACTTCCATTTTGTCGATAGAAGAAGGTATTCAGAAAGAAGAAGCGGTAGGGATAGAAGAACAAGGAGGAAGGTATGATTTTAGTAGTTGAAGACAATCCAACAATAAGATTGGTTATCAAAAAAACCCTTGAGAAAGAGGGATTTGAGGTCATAGATGCAGAGAATGGTATTGTTGCATTTAATATAATTAAAAATAGAAAACCAGAATTGGTAATCTCGGATATTGTTATGCCCGAGATGGATGGATTTGAACTTATAACTAAGATAAGGAAGGAGTTCAAAGACCCCCTTACGCCTTTTATTTTTGTTACTGTAAAGGATGAAGTCGAAGACTACATAAAAGGGTACGAATTGGGAGCAGATGATTACATCGCAAAACCATTCCAGGGAGAAAAGTTGGTATCCAAAGTAAAAAAGAGACTAAATAGAGCAAGGATTATCAGAGAATTTTTAGACAGGAAGAGGGATAAAATATATCTGAAGGATGTTGGATTTATGTATGTTACAGATGCTATAAAGTCTATGAAAGAAACAATTGAATTATCAATAAAGTCAGGAGGAAACACCGGTTATGTCTATTTTGAAAATGGGGAGGTTAAGAAGGTGGAGTATAACAATAATAAAGGGAAAGATGCGCTATCCCGACTTTTAATCTTAAAGGAAGGAGAAATTATAAGAAAATGATATTCTTTTTGCTTGCAATTAATTACACCTTTTTCCCTTATGCCTACAATTTTGGCTTTTCTTCCGAATCTAAAGATAGAATATATATTGCAAGCGATAATGGTGGTATAGTTATTTTTTCTCCCGAGGCTGAATCATTTGATTTTATTACAACCAGAGATGGTTTAAATACTCTACAGACGATAAAGACATACCTATATAATGATTCAATTTTTATTTTGACTCTTAACGGTATGCAATTATTTAATAAGGATAAAATTTTTATAAAAGATTACACCTTTTTTCTTCCCTTGTTTCCAGACACCTTTGCAAATTCAATCACAATTCGTAATGAAATAGTATACCTCGGATTTAAAAATGGTATTTCTTATTTCCCATTGGATGCATATCCTGAAAGTACACAGACCAAATTTTATCCGTTTCAGGTCAGGGACATTGAATTTTTTTCAGATTCAATATATCTTGCTACTTCTAATGGTATATACAAAACAACAAATTTTAGCGATACGGTTCTTCTAATGAGTGGCAATTTTTCCTTTATAGATATTTTTAATGATTCGATATTTGTTGGTGGTGAATCTGGCTTCGGCAAACTTTATGATACAACAGGATGGTATAGTGGAGAGGTATATAATGCAGCAATGTATGAGGATGATATTATTATTAATGCCGGGAAGTATATTCGTTCCAGAAATCAAAATTATAATGCAATGCCCATTAACATTTCTACATCTGCTTCAGACATTATCCCCTATAAAAATTCTCTATATATACCTGTGAAAGGGAAATATATAATAAGATATGAAGACGGTGGTATTGTTGGTTATTATACCCTTTCTTTACCGAGATTTATACCCGGCAGTGATTTTGAACAAATGGGTGATGGAAGTATTTGGGTAACCTTTGGTGCGGGCAGTTATGACTCGAATAATCCATACGGACTTGTATCACTCTCTGAGTATAAGGATGGAAAATGGATTGATTGGAATTATTCAAATGAATGGGGAATGCATGGTAGATTATGGCAGGTGGAAAAGGATAGTAAAGGGAAATTATGGTTTGGGCTATGGTATTGGGATAATAACGTACCAGTAGTTTTTAGGTGGACTCCTGAAGATACCATTTCTCCTCAGTCTGTTAACCTTCCTATAAGTGTAGCAACTATATCTTGTATCAAGGCTGGACCGGGTGATACAATATGGATAGCCGCTTTAGGAAGTTATATTTTTAAGGCATATTATTCTGGTGATTCAATCAATTGGCAAACATATAATGATCCATCTATTACCTGGACTAGATATATTGCCTTTGACGCATCAGGCACTCCGTTTTTTGGTACTGGTTCATCTGCAAGACCAAATGGTGTATACTATCTAAAAGATGGAATATTTCACAAGGTGAGTGGAGATTTTGGAAGTATGATATATGCATTGAAGGCAGACAATTTTGGTAGTATATGGGTGGGCTCAGAGAATGGACTTTCCCACATTGAAAATTATACAATTGCGGAACATTTTGATTATGAAAATTCAGGCCTTTATCCAGGTCCAGTAAATGGTATTACATTTGATAAAGAAGGGGAGCTCTGGGTATTCCAGAGTGGAGAGGGTGTTGTCTACAGAAACACAGCAGGATTCTGGGAAAGGATTCCAGAACTTAGAGGGGTTAGAAATAATGCGGGTGCCTATCCTCTTTTTACCGATAGAAATGGTAATATCTGGGTAGGTTCATTCAATGGTATGTATAAGATAAGTATAGGTTTGAAACCGATGGAATATAAGTCTATTGTCTTTCCAAATCCCTACATTTCTTCGGAACATCACTGGATAAAAATTACTATGGATGGATTAAAGAATTTGAGAGTTGTGATTTTTAATGCCTCCGGTAAGTCTGTATTTGATACATCTGCAGTCGGAGATACAGTTACTATCACTAAAGATCTTTATCCCGGCATTTACCTTTACCGTATTATTGGGAATAGTGGTGTGGTTGATGGTGGTAAATTTATGGTTATAAAGTGATAATCCTTTTACTATTTGCTGGTACAGCAAAAATAGCATTTCTCCATCACGCAAATCAATCCTTCAGTGATAATGGGTCTTATTGTTTGAAATATGGAGATTACGGTTATAATGGAAACTCATATCAGAGAATTCTTGATACCCATGAATTCTACAATATTCCAGTTGATTTTCATATATCTGGGACCCTCCTTCAATCCCTGGCGTACCTCCAGAATGATAGAGGGATGATTGAAAGGATGAGAGAAAACCTTGTTGATATAGCTGGCGGGTTCTATGCTGAACATATAGCCCCATACGTAGATCCTGATATGAACCACTTTGCACTCTGGTATGAAAAGAAAGTAGACTCTTCTCTGGTAAAGGAACCGGGCTGGCGCAATTATCCTACTGTTATCTGGATACCTGAGAGAGTATGGAAGAGCGAGTATTATATGCCGTATTCTTTAATCAAAGTAATTAATGATGAATATGGGAAATTGGATTCTAATAGTAATTATATTGCACCCTGTATAGTGCTTGATGATGCTGCACAATGGATAAACAATCTGTCCATTGATACGAGAAAAGTATATAAATTAAATGATACACTGGGAAATTATGTATATCTCGTATTTATAAGTACCAATGCCAGAAACAATATGGTCTGGAATGACATATCAAATTCAGATAACAGCCTTCATCAAGAACTTATGAATTTGAGAAATGACGAGGATCAGAAGAAAGTTATCGTATATGGCGATGATTGGGAAAAAGCTGCAGGCGTTGCAGGTTGGGACTTTGGACAGCCCGGCGTCCCAGCCAGTTCGTATGATAACAATATATCGTATATAGCCTCTCAGCAGTGGATACAACCAATTCATATCTGTGAGGCAGCAAAATGGTGGGGATCAGATATCGTTAATGGATATAGCCCTGGAAGTGTTCCAGAGCTCTATTACGATCAACTAAAGATGTCAATGTATTCGGAGTTATACGAGTGGACTGGTCACACATACGACAACTGGTATAATGATTTTAAGAATACTGTTGCCTATGGTTGTACAACCCTTGTTGATCAGAATTTCAATGGTATAAATGGGGATTATGAAGACCTGTGGAAATGGACGAGGCAGAGACTCATCTCGTTGCCAGACAATAATGTTTCTAAGCTTGGCTGGATAACAATGCTGGCAATGCTATATGAAACGGCCTGGCATACAGGCCCGGGGGGTGAGCTTATCTATTGGGGTAAGAATCTCTGGAATCATACGAGGCTTGGAGGAGGGTTCGCATATGGCTCTGATTGGCTCACTTTCTGCGATACAGTCTCGTCTACCAGGATAGATTCAGCAGATGTTGATGGTGACGGATTAAATGAATATATACTGTATAATAATAAATTGTGCATCATTTTTGATAGAAGAGGGGGGAGAGGGACCTTTCTTTTCTCATCAGATACATCAGCCTTGGTGGGAAATTATTTTTCCAATTGGAGTAATGAAGGTGATTATGATGATGGCGGTCATTCAGGTATCTTCCATGATACACAGGGTTGGAATTCACTTTTTAAGGTTATTCCAGATCCATCTGGAGAAGGGATTACTTTCCAGGAAGTATACAGTTCTTCAGGTGATTCTTCCTGGGATTTAAGGAAAAAAATTACGCTGTTACCAGGCAAAAATTACCTCATATGTGACTACAAATCAGGATTTACAAACTGGACGAAATCCATTGTTACCCCCGGTATTTTTAATACTTTACTTGAGGGTTTCCACCTTAAATTTATAGATGGGATTACCGATTCTGGATGGACCTACGGAGGATATGAGAATTTAGCCACAGGGGATAAGGTCGTGTATCTCTGGGGTTCGGGTGATAGTTTAAGCTTTCACAATCAAGGGAGAACATCATCTGGAGGGATGATGATGGAGTTGGGAGGAAGAAAAGGCGATTATAGATTTTTTCTCTACGCAGGAAGGAGTAATCCTGAAATAGATTCAATTGGCCCTGGCGATCTGGAAGGACCTATAATTTATGGAACATCACAATCACCTGAATTCTCTGTCCTGCCTGTAGATACCGTAACTGTTTATACGCATACGGAGGACCCTTCAGGAATAGATAGTGTGCTTCTTCACTATGGAATTAATAACACCTGGGGAGATATAGGAATGATAGAGGATACACTGGATTCTTCATTGTATTATGCACATATTTTGCCTCAAGCATACGGTACAAAGGTTGAATACGTCATTCATAGTTATGATAAATGCGGCTTTGATACCTGGGACAACAACGGTGGCAAAAATTATTCCTATACGGTAGGCGTAATTCAATTTGTTATGGACGGTTATCTTGATAGGATAGCAGGGATACTTGCCGAGAATCCTGATATGCATCTTTGGTACTACTACTATGTAGATTCTGAAGAGATTTATGTTGCAACAGAAGCAGCAGGTGATAATCCTCATGATATATTCAATAATGATCATTTTATATTCGTTTCCTCTAATCCCAATTCTATGGTGCCTGCCCCCTGGGCAAAAAGTGGTTACGTTGGTCGATATGATATATTTCTTGCAGATGAGAATGATAATGATTATTCTGCCTGGTATAATATATCAGGGGATACTTTACCAATGCTGCACAGAACTGGTAATGTCCTTGAAGGTGTCATAAAATTAAATGAAATATATGACAGCCTACCTGAATCTATTTATTTTGCAGTAGGGACATACGAAACTTTTGATGTTGGGACATTACAGTGGCAGGTTCCAAGGCCTGTAATAGAGAATGGGGATATTGAAGCGGATGAGTTTGTATCTATAGTCCTTTCAGGTATTCCACATCATAGAACAGGAGGTCTTACTATCTCTCTTGAGTCCGCTGTTTTTTTGAGGGAGGTTAGATTCTTGATAAATGGGAATAAAGAAGGTGTGCATATTAAATTTTTTGACAAAGTAGGTAGAAGGGTATTTACTTCGAGCATTTTACCTGGTGTAAATGGAGAAGTTACCATAATTCCAAATATAAAAGAGGGGATTTACTTTGTGAGAACAGATAAGACAGAAAAATCATTAAAGTTTATATTTTTGAAATAAATCAGATCTAATTTCCTATC
>CAZQRW010000001.1:0-80332 GCA_964596115.1 uncultured bacterium | reverse complement strand
TGGTTCACAGGTAGTGAATTTCTACTTCTCCTGGGATGACATTGCACCGTACGATACTGCTGGAGATACATTTATGCTTAACGGCATAGATGAGGCAGCAGCAGATTCTGTTACCATTGACGCCATTACCAAATTCATTGGTATATCAGGGGTTGATGATAATAATCCTCATCCTATACAAACCCCAAGGCTTCTTACAAAGAACCTTATAGTAAGCAGTTATAAACCTTTAGGTATAAGTTTCACAATACCGACGAAGGGGGATGTTAATCTTGATATATACGACTACATAGGGAGGTATATACACAGCATTGTAAATGGCAGACTTTCAGGAGGTGTGCACAGGTATTACTGGAAGATAGACAATATCCCCAATGGGGTCTATATATTAAAGATGAGATACAACTCAAGGGATGTGGGAACAGGTAAGGTAATCGTGGTAAGATAAAGGATTGCAAATATAAATAACAATCCATATTCTTTCGAATATATCTTGGTAACACTTGAATTTTTTGAATAAATATGTAGAGTAAGGTTATGAAAATTCTTCAATGCTCAGACTCCTATCTTCCTCATCCTGGCGGAGTATCTGAGCATTTACACTATCTTTCAGTTGCTCTTAGAAGACGGGGACACGATGTTACAATACTCGCCCCTGAATATCCAGGAGAGTATAAGGACCCAGCTTTTGTCAAAAGAATTGGAAGAGTAGTCTATTTTAGAGGCAACAAATCCACTATCACCTTTACATTTCATCCATTGCTTCCGTACCTTGTAAATGATTTCATAAGAAAAGAAAATTTTGATATTGTACACACGCATGGTCCTTTTGGATGGAACCTTCCCTATTGGGCTTTCCATTTCTCAAGGGGTATAAATGTTGCAACACTCCACACTGCATTTACCGGCTTCAATTTTTATTCTCTCGCAAAATTATTCTTTAAAAGAGAATTTCAGAGAAAAATGGATGGTTTGATATTCGTCTCAAAAACAGCCTTTGACTCTGCCTTCCCACATTTTCCTCTAAGTTATAAAATTATACCAAATGGCATAGATACAGAGAGATTTTCGCCAAAGGTGAAACCAATCATTTCTCTAAAGAAAAAGGGTACCATAATTCTTTTTGTAGGAAGATTGGATGAGAGGAAAGGCCTCAATATTCTTTTGGGGGCATTTCCAATAATCAAGAAAAGGATACCAGACGCCGTAATCGTTGTGGTAGGTAAAGGACCGCTTATGGAAAAATTCAAAAAGACCATACCTGATCACTACCGTAAGGGTGTAATATTCGAGGGTTTCGTCTCTGAAGAGAGGCTCCCCTCCTTCTATGCATCTGCAGATGTCTATTGTTCACCCTCTACAGGAGGAGAAACCTTTGGTATTGTTCTTCTTGAAGGAATGGCTTCAGGTGTACCCGTAATTGCCTCAAACATTCCTGGATATGATCAGGTTATAAAAGATGGCTACAATGGTATATTTTTTGAAACTGGTAACCACCTTGACTTAGCCGAAAAAATAATAATGGTTATTAAAAAAAACAAACTCCGAAAAAAAATTATTGCTGGGGGATTAAAAACATCAGAGAAGTTCTCCTGGAAAGTAGTAGCACACCAGGTTGAGAATTATTATTTAGAACTTATGGGGAAAAAGAGGAGAAAGACAGGAAGTGACATTCTTATTTGATAAGATTTCAGACATTATTTTCTAATAAATACAAAATAAATTTTACCTCTTGAAATTACAATCGTCTTCTTGTATATATATATTATGAAGATAAAAAATTATCTTGAGGAATATGTTGAAGAAATTGCAAGGGAACAACTGAATAAAATACCGGAACTGGCAAATAATGAAAAAACACTAATGGATGTAATGGCACTTGTACTAAACAAACTATCACCTATGTATGTTGTAACCGATATGGGAAGGATTATCACAGAGGTCAAATTGTCCAGTGACCAGATCCGGGCAAAGGTACTTGCAGCAGTGCTTAACGCAATCAAAAAAATAAAAAAAGAACTGGTTGTATAATGCCCTCCCTTAAAATTTATAACATATTCCCCTTCGAACCAGTTAAAGGCGAAGGAGTTACTCTGATAGATAGAAATGGGAAAAAATACATAGACCTTGTTTCGGGACTGGGGGTAAATCTTCTTGGATATAACGATAAATACATAAAAAAAATCTTATCTCACACCCCCTCAATTATCCACCTCTCTAACCTATACTATTCTTCTCTCAGGGAAGAGGTGGCAGATATGCTGGGAAATTTGACTGATCTTGATTATGTTTTTTTTACAAATTCTGGAACAGAGGCAAATGAGGCAGGACTAAAGTTTGCATGGAAAAGTAAAAAAGGTAAATTTATTGCCCTTACTGACTCATTTCATGGAAGGACATTGGGCTCTTATTCCTTAAGCCACCTTTTCTCTCATCAAGATTTCCCCCGTATAAAGGCGGACATAAAGTTTATAGATACTGAAAACTATGATGATTTAAAGAGAGAGGGAAAAGACGCAGCAATAATAATGTTCGAACCGATACAGGGAGCGGGGGGTGTTAAGCCTTTGACAAGAGAAGCGGCAGAAATTATGTCTGACCTGCAAAAATCTGGCGTCATTTTATTTGCGGATGAGGTTCAATCGGGACTCGGCAGAACAGGAAAATTCCTTGCTTGTGAGCACTATAATTTAAAACCCGATATTGTAACCCTTGCAAAGGGCTTAGGAGGTGGTCTGCCACTGGGTGCTGTTATTATGAAAAAAAATATAGCAGAAAAGGTCAGTATTGGAGATCATGGTTCAACAATGGGTGGGAATATGCTTTCACTCAGATTAGCAAAAGAGGTGTTGAGAAGGCTTAACTCGGGATTGATAGAATATGTACAAAAACTGGGAGAATACATTGACAATAAATATAAAGACAAATTCAAAATAAGAGGAAAAGGATTATTTAGAGGGTTTGATATAAATAACGCAGATACTGTCCAGGTAAAAATGATAAATAGAGGTTTCCTTATAAACATTCTCAGAAAAAAAACTATAAGGTTACTACCTCCTCTAATAATAACAAAAGAGACAATAGACAGCTTTTTTGAAAATATAGAGGATATAATAGAATAAAATAAGTTGTATTTAATCTAAAAAAGGAGCGAAATATGAAAAAAGACGAGAAGGAATTTCTGAAAAGCCTCATAGAAACACCAAGCCCCTCAGGATTTGAAAGACCTGTCGCAAAAATCTGGAGAGAATTTACAAAAAAATTCGCTGACAGGGTTTATGGAGATCTTCACGGTAATAGTTTTGCAGTCTTAAACCCCCAGGGAAAACCAAAGGTAATGCTCGCGGGCCATTGTGACGAGGTTGGACTGATGATAAATTATATTGATGACAATGGCTTTTTATTTTTTAGGCCAATCGGAGGCCTCGATAGACATATTTTACCTGCATCGAGGGTAAGAATATGGACAAAAAAGGGCCCAATCCTTGGGGTAATTGGTAAAAAAGCAATCCACGTGATGCCTCCCGAGGAAAGAGAAAAGGTCTCCAAATTTGAAAATATGTGGATAGATATAGGCGTAACCTCTAAAAAAGAAGCAGAGAAGCTTATAAGTATTGGCGATGTTGCCACTATGGATGTTCACTTTGAGGAAATGACCACCAAAATGATGGTGGGAAGAGGATTTGATGATAGAATCGGCGCATATACAATTGCACAGGCATTAAGAATTATATCAATGAGAAAAACACTTAAAACCTCTGTTACTGCAGTTGCAACCGTTCAGGAGGAAATTGGTTTGAGGGGAGCAACAACTTCTGCATACAGTGTAAACCCAGATATAGGAATTGCAGTTGATGTGACCTTTGCAAGTGACCACCCTGACCTCGATAAAAGGCTTCTCGGAGATATTAAGATGGGGAAAGGTCCAGTCGTTGATAGGGGTGCAAATATCAATCCCAAGCTCTTCGATTTGATAGTGAAGACCGCTAAACAGAAAAAGATACCAATCCAGATAAGTGCTGCACCAAGAGGAACAGGAACAGATGCCAATGTGATACAATTAACAAGAGGAGGAGTTGCAACAGCACTAATAAGTATCCCAAATAGATATATGCATACACCTGTAGAACTCGTTCACTCGAGTGATGTTGATAACACCGCTCTTCTCATCGCTGAAGTAGTAACAAATATAAAAAGCAAAGACCAATTCATGTTATGAGAATAGGTTTTCTTCAGTTCGCGCCAATTTTTGGCAATAAAGAGAAAAATCTGGAATTACTTGTAAATACGTTAAAGAAAACAAATCCACTGCCGGAAGTCCTTGTTCTACCGGAATTGGCATTTACAGGCTACACATTCATTAATAAAAAAGAGGCGGTCTTATTATCTGAAGAGATTCCAGGAGAACTGAGTAATGGATTGCTCGATATCTCTAAGAAGCATAATATTGCTATTTCCGCTGGTTTTCTTGAAAGGAATGGTAAAAATATCTTTAACTCAGCTTTGTTTATTACTCCACAGGGTATACTGGATATCTATAGAAAGGTCCATCTTTTTTATAATGAAAAAGACATATTTGAGCCAGGAAAAAATCTGAATATATTCGAATATAAAGGCGTTAAATTTGGGCAATTAGTCTGCTTTGACTGGCTCTTTCCAGAAGCAATGAGAACCCTTACATTAAAAGGTGCTCAGGTTATTCTTCACCTATCCAATCTAGTTCTCCCTTATTGTCAGGATGCTATGATCACAAGATCAATCGAGAATAGAGTTTTCATCGTTACAGCTAATCGAATCGGTAATGAAAAACATGGAAAAATGGAGTATAGATTCACAGGAGAAAGTCAGATCGTCGGCCCTGGTGGTAAAAGATTATTGAAAGTTGGTAGAGACACAGTCGGTATTTTCTCCATAGATATTATCCCTGAAGAGGCGAATGCAAAATGGATTAATGAAAAAAATAATATTATTACTGACAGAAGACCAGAGGTATATAAATTATGATAATAGCAATAATCGGAAAACCGGGGGCTGGTAAGAGTACAATATTCAATGCCATTACCGGGGCACATGGTTTACACGGGAAAAGAGAAAGGTTGGGAATTGTCAATGTGCCAGATAAGAGAGTTGATGAACTTCATAAATTCTACCCTTCCGCAAGAAAGGTTTATGCAACAATTGAGTTTATTGATACAGACAAAATTGATTATACTATTGAAGACATTAGAAACGCTGATGGTTATCTCTGCGTTATAGGAGCCTATGCAGAAAATGTAGATATCGAGAGAAATATCCAGGAAATCATAGATGATATGGTAATTAAGGACCTTGAAATTGTAGAAAAAAAACTCAAAAAACTTGAGAAGACACATAACAGAGAAAGCGAAAAGGAGAAAAAAGAACTTGAAAAGATAAGTAAAGTGCTCAACAATGGCATCCCTATAAAAAAGAGTACAGAAATAGATGTGAACAAATTAAAGGGTTATTCATTTATAAGCGCTAAACCTATATTCTTTGTAGTTAATATTAAGGAGGGAAAAAAGTATCAAAATATTGAATCTGATTTTCCTCTTCTTTTTGCCCCTGGCAAAACTGAGCTGGAGATTGCTGAACTCCCAGAGGAGGAAAGAGATGACTTCTATAAAGAGCTTGGTATAGATGAACCAATTACTGGAAAGATTATCAGAGAAATATACAATGAACTTGGCTTAATAACTTTCTTTACAATGGGCCCAAGAGAGGTTAGAGCCTGGAGTATACGCAAAGGGATAACTGCAAAGAAAGCAGCTGGATTAATCCATTCTGATCTCGAACGTGGATTTATCAGGGCAGAGGTCATCTCCTATGAAAAACTTATAAATATAGGTAGTGAAAAAAGTGCAAAGGAGAGAGGACTAATTAGACTTGAGAGCAAAGATTATATTGTAAATGACGGTGATGTGCTATTAATAAGGTTCAGTGTATAGAATAATTATACGTATAATAAAACTTACTAAATCAAAATGAGAAAAATAAGTAAAAAAGAGCTGGATATTATATTAAGATTAGGTTCATACCTTTCCACTGTTCATGATGTAGATAAAACCTTAAGCCTCCTTCTTGAGAGTGCAGAAAATCTTTTAAATGCAAAGGCGAGCGAAAGATTAAAGGAACTTCCAGTTCCAATGGGTGAAGGAATTGCAGGATGGGTCGCTCTTAATGGAAAACCAAGAATTGTTTTACAATTTTTATGAAGTATTAAAGAAAGTTTTCTTACAATGGAAACCTTTATTTTTTTGTTAAACCTTATGACCAATAAGTTTATTCAAAATCTTATCATCTACATTTCTTGCATCGTGGTATTTCTGAACCCATTCCCTTCCATATATTCCCTTCACCCTCCGAATATCTTCATTGACAATAAGATCTTCCAGTTTATCCCTTAGATCCCCAGGATTTGCATTTATGAATGGATGATCAGGTATAAAGGACTCATATGAGGGGTTCAGATATGTTATACAAGGAATACCCATAGAGAGTGCCTCAAGTGAATTTATCCCATAGCCAAAACCTCCCAGATCTGTCAGTTGATCTACAAGGATATCGCATTCATAAAATTTCCTCTTTAAAACCTCTTTATGTGGAAGATTTTCCATTATATCCAACATTATCGGATATTTCTCTCTTAAAGAATTGTAGGCTTTTATAAGATATTTTGTTCCCTTTAGATATCTATTTGTGGGAGCCTGGCATATTGTAATATCCCTTCCTTTTTTAAATTCCTTCATTTTAAATTTATACACTTCAAAGGGAAAGAAGATGTACTCCGCACATTTATGAAATAATGTGTGATCCAGTTCAACAGTAAATATTTTATCAGCCAAATCTTCAATTTCTTCAATTGCGCCTCTAATACGTAGATCTGAACCCATATAAATTATGCCAATCTTTTTACCCTTTCTTTTTAGATCTTTTATTATTTTACCGGAGCGTAGAAGACCAAGACCACCCTCAAGGATATAAATGTCAAAAGAATAGATAAAATCGATGTATTTACCAATCTTGTTTTCCCAGATTTTATCCCTTACGTCATAGAAAACCCTTTCCAATTTATTGGGGTGCCATACTGGTAATTCCTTTATTATTTTACCTTTTTCATAGGTTCCTAACCGAAAAATTTTTTTGATTTTTAAGAGATTTCTGGTATTAGAAAAGGGAAGATTTAATACCAGATCATCACCATGACTGTGAGGGCTTTTAAAATATGTCATAAGTCTCGAATAAAAACCTTTCTCTTTTTCAACCCTTACAAGGGTTAAAGGCACCCCCGCAGTGTTCTCAGAAGAAATGTGTAATATCCTCATTATTCAAATTCAGAAATAAGTCTTTCTATTGTCTTTGTTTCAAGATTGCCAGTATATCTTACAATCCTCACATCCTCGGGGGGGATAAATTTGTCCTCCCTTCTTAACAGGAGAATCAATTTTTTACCTTCTACGTATGCTATCTCAGCCATTCTTCCCTTTGTAGCAATAAGATGGGATATTTTTCCAAGGTCATTGGGTGTATGAATCTCCTTTACACCATCAACACTTATTGCGTTATCATTAAGTGAAATCCCAAATACAGTCTTCCTCTTTCTATTGATAGGAAATCTTATTTCTTTCGCATTTATTCCCAATAGTTCAACGATCCTCTCAAACTTCTGGTTCAATGGTTGAAGCCCTATCTTAAACACTATATTTATTTTTTCCTCCCCATTAACACCAAGGGTAAACCGAGGAGAGAATATCCTTTTTAATGCCCAGAGATATTTATAATCAAATAAGATTAGAAGATCAGGTTTATTATAATGATACTGGCCTTTTATTTTAATAAATTTTACTATAGATATATTGTCAGGAATAAAAACAAGGGGCACTTCAAAAAATCTTCTCAGTTCCATTAGCTTTTCAGGAAGAATTACTGATATATAAAAGTGCTTACTGATTGCATTTACAAGTGGTATTGAGAACAACGTTTCTCCTTCATTTAATGAGGGGACTACCATTATCTTTCTTATTTCTGTAAGTACACCTTTCCTGATATTTATCATAGTCCCAATATAATTGATTATCTATTTTCTGTCAAATAAAAAACCCCGGGGGAAACCCGGGGTTCAGGTTCTGCTATGGCTTTATTAAATTTTAACTACATTATCTGCTTTCGGACCTTTTTCTCCTTGAATAATGTCAAACTCAACATCATCGCCTTCTTTCAAAGTTTTGTAACCATCACCTTGAATTGAAGAATAGTGGACAAAAACATCTGTTCCATCTTCCATGGCGATAAAGCCATAACCCTTCTTGTCATTAAACCATTTAACCTTGCCACGTGCCATACTTCTGAAACCTCCTTTTTAATTGTTTAATGAATGTAACAATTTATATATGTTTGTCAAGTAGAAAAATTTAGAAGGGGGCAAACGCCCCCTTTGATCCCTCTATCCAGATATTTCTCTTATTACCTTTGGATCAACCTTATATTTTTCAAGAAATTCTTTTCTCTCGATCTTCATCCTCTTAACCCAATCCCTATATTCCTCTATCCTTCCCACTTTTTTATAGTAAAGGACAGGGTTCAATATTTCAGGGGGGACTTTATTGAGAAGTCCTTTATTTTCTGGGGCATCAACATCAACTATCAAATAATGAAAATCTGGATCTTCTTTCCATTTGACATTTCCTGAAAGCATTGCCTCCAGCATTGCAGATGAATGCATTATCTTTACTTTAAGTGCCTTCCCTTCCTTTTCATCATTCTGGTCTCCACCAATATACCCTGTATTCATTAACCAGTTTACCAGGTCAGGAACCTGGGCGGCAAGCTCAGAAAATCTCTCTGGCTGAAGACCAAATGCCCTGGGGAAGAATGGTTGAGTGAATGGGGATCTCGTTTTTCCCCTTTCTTTCCCTGCAGCTGATGTCTTGGAGGTCTCACCAAGCATAAAATACCCAGCAGCTTGCTCAGGATTTTTAAATTTTATTATACCCGGTGTGGCTGCATCTCTTCCCTCATCTCTATTTAACATACCCATAAACTTTACTGGAGGCACATCATGTGGATCTGCTGCTCCTTCTATATCTTTCATTGGAATGATTGATCTTCCGTTCTGTGTCCAGACAACAAAATCCCACCCATCTTTGGGAATATTATACTCATCCACAACCTCTTCAACTTTTACCCTTCCACTTATATATGCATCTACATTCCTGGGGTCAGAACCTGTTTGAATAAATATATCTCTGTATCTTTTAACCTCTACTGGGTTCAAAATCTGTTTTGAAAAATCAAAGTAGCCATTCTCGTCCATATAACCATTTTCGACCCAGGCTGATGGCGCAATCGTTCCTTTATAAATTATGGGTTCAGATTCCTTTTTCAGCCCAAAAGTCTTTGCAAAGCAACCATTCTCAGTAATAGTAAATTTGCCTCCAGGCCAGAAGCAGACCATATCATCCTGAAGCGGCTGAGTCAATTCTCCCTGTTTTGAAAATGTAGTGGTTGTCTTTCCTGTGCCGGATAGACCCATCACACCCAAGGTTACACGTTTCTCACCTATTTTAACTATTTTTGCACCAGCATGGAGAACCAGACCACCTCTTTGATAAACCCATTCATTCAACATTCTAAGCATTCCCTTTTTACTCTCCCCAAAGTAGTCTGAACCTATTACGTAGGTCGTCCAGTTTTCAAGGTCAACGATTACTGCCATCCTTCCAGGCATATCCTCGAGGAAGAGACCGGGGGTCATAACAACCCTCATAGATGGTACAAAGGTCTCTTTCAATTGTTTTTCGTCTTCCATCATCTCTCTTCTGAAGGAAAGAATCTGTTGCATACCAGCAAGATTTGATGCTTCCCTCGTATATAGCCATTGTACTTTTACAGTATATTCAGGATCAAGACCAATATAACCATCGACCTGGATTAATTCACCGCTGTCTTCGATATACTTTTTTTGAATCTCAATGATTTTTTCTGCCCTATCAGCTGAAATTACCTTACTGGAATATTTATCAGCATCGGATTCCGGTGCTACGATGTAGGTATATCTCGCCTCCCTTGCCTTCTTAATTGTGATTTTATCAAGATTGCCATAGGCACTCACGAGTATTGCAGGGGTATACTTCAATGCCATTTCACGCAATACCTGTTGTGAAGGATTTTCTAAATACTTAACATTATAAGGCTTCAGTGCCTTTTCGGGTCTTGTTCGAATTCCCATATTCATCTCCTTTTTTCCAATTTTAATATATAACTCTTCTCTGTCAAGAAAAAAAATTCACATTGTAGTTATCTGCATTTTTTAATTGTAACGGGTTAAAACAGGAAAATACATACCCGTAATCGTGGGCAAAAAAAACACTTGTCAAAATTTAAAAAATCCAGTATTATAATACCAACTTTCACAAGGAGGAGAGTATGGTAGGACTATGGATTATTATAATAGTTGCCGCACTAATTATTATCTGGGTCATTGCTGTCTACAACGGATTTATAAGATTGAGAAATCTTACAGATAACGCCTGGAGTGATGTGGATGTCCAATTGAAAAGAAGATATGACCTCATACCCAATATTGTAAATACTGTGAAGGGTTATGCAAAACACGAAAGAGAGGTATTCGAAAATGTGACAAAGGCAAGGGCAGAAGCCACTACTGCTAAATCACCAGGCGAGAGGGCAAAAGCAGAAAATACACTAACTGCTGCACTAAGACAACTTTTCGCTGTTGCTGAAAATTATCCTGAGCTCAAGGCAAATCAAAATTTTCTCGAACTCCAGAACACATTGAATCAGATAGAGGAAGCAATACAAAATGCAAGGAGATACTACAACGCAGTAGTAAGAGAACTTGATATAAAGGTAGAATCTTTTCCTTCAAATATCATAGCGAGGATTTTTAATTTCAACAAGAGGGAGTTCTTTGAAATTGAAGAGAGAGAAAGGGCAGTTCCAGAGGTAAAATTCTGATGATAATCTTATTGTTGTTCTCGTGGCATATAAAAGATTTCAATTCATTAATGAATCTACATAAAGATGGTTCCCTAACAATAACTGAGAATATTACAGTTGATTTTAGGCAAGAGAGGCACCATGGAATTTTCAGGGATATTCCTATAGATCTCGGCGGAAAGTTCGGTAATTTTGAGCTTGGTTTCAGAATAGATGATATCAAAATGGATGGAGAGAAAATAAGGGTAAGAAAGTTATATAGAAGGGCTTACGGAAGAAAGTATTTAAGGTTAAAGATAGGAAACCCAAACGTCTATATTTCAGGGGTTCATAAATACGAAATAAAATATAATGTTCTCCTTGCTGCCAGATACTTCAGAAATTACGATGAGTTGTACTGGAATATAACAGGTGATGAATGGGAGGCAGCTATTGATTCAGTTCATGGAATTCTCACCCTGTACAAGGAGTTGAAGTTGAATCCATCCGATGTAAAGTTCTATACGGGGAGGAGAGGAGAAAAGGGGAAGAATGGTTCTGTGTCAATATCAAAGAGAGGCGTAGAAATCATTTCAGGAAACGTATATCCAGGTTCTGGGGTTACTATCGATATTAAATTGCCAAAAGGTTTTCTTACTAAACCTTCAGGCGCATTCCTTCTCTTTCTTAGATTGAAGAATAATTTTCCTTATTTCATTGCATTCCTTTTCTTTATTTTTATGTTTGTCAGATGGTGGAATTCAGGAAAAGAATTTAGGGTAGGTCCCGTTGCGACACAGTATGAGCCAATAAAGGAGCTCACATCTGCTGAACAGGGAATAATTCTTGATGAAAGGGCAGATAATAAAGATCTTGTATCATTATTATTTGATCTCGCTACAAAAGGCTATCTGAAGATTGAAGAAATAGAAACAAAGGTTTTGTTCTTTCTCAAAAACAAGGATTACAAAATAACAATTACAAAAATGGATACAAGTAACCTTAAAAAACATGAAGCAGATTTTTTGAATGGTCTTATGAAATTTGGCAACGAGTTTAAATTAAGCGAGCTTAAGGGTGAATTTTATCCTACTGTTAAAAAGGTAAAATCATCACTCTATAGTATCCTCACAAAGAATGGTTATTTTTATGGAAATCCAGAAGGGGTAAGGGCAGGCTATATATCCTTTGGAATTTTCTTCTTTGTTGGAGGAGGTTTCTTATTTATGTTCTCGCCAAAGTGGGCAATCACGCTTATTATTATGGGAATTATTCTTGTAATCTTCAGTAGAGGAATGCCAAAGAGAACCCCAAAAGGTATCAGGGCTCTAAGGAAAATTCTTGGTTTTAGAGAATTTCTTATGCGCGTTGAACAACCAAAGTTGAAATTAATGCTTGAAGAGAATCCAACACTCTTCTTTGATTTTTTGCCATATGCTATTGCCCTCGGAGTTGTAGATAAATGGGCAGAAAGATTTGAAGGTCTCACTGTTCAAGCACCTGACTGGTATGTTTCCCCCATTGTAACCGCGAATATAATTAGTGTCTCAGCAATCAATAGTTCAATTGGTGATATGATGGGAACAATGTCTGCTTCAATGACTGCCCCAAGCAGTAGTTCCAGTGGGTTTTCAGGGGGTGGTGGATTTTCTGGAGGAGGTGGTGGAGGCGGCGGAGGCGGTGCCTGGTAAACAAAAATAAGGAGGTGAAATGAGCATACTGAGTTTACTTGTAAAGGGTGGATATACAATGATCTTTATTGGAATTGCGGCCTTTATTGGTATATGGATTACTGTTGAGCGATACATATATTATAGACATATTAGAACTGACATTGATGAAATTTTAAAATCTGTAAAACCTTACCTTGAAGAGAGTGATTTTACTGCTGCTATTAATCACTTAAGAGGGAATGATTCGCCGTATGCAAGAATTGTGATAAAAGGGCTTCTGAACAGATCGAAGGCATCTATGGAAGGTGCAGCAAGGGGAGAGGTGCGTAACCTTGAGAAGGGTCTTGGTCCATTATCTTCTGTTGTTGCTGTCTCACCTATGCTTGGATTCTTTGGTACTGTCGTTGGAATGATAAGGGCATTTATGCAGATTGAAGCACTGGGCGGAAGCGTAAATCCATCAAGGCTTGCTGGCGGAATCTGGGAAGCCCTTATTACAACCGCTGCGGGTCTTGCCGTTGCCATTGTATTTCTTATCTTTTACAATATCTTTGTCGAAAGAGAGAATTATGTCGTCACTAATATAAATATAATTATGGATGAAATAGGTGAATATTTGGAGAAAGAATAATGGCTATAAATAGTAATTTTAAGAGAAAGAAAGATTTTGCAGTAATATCAATGGCAGATATAGTTCTCCTGCTTCTTATTTTCTTTCTTTTAACATCAGCATATGTGATTCAACCTGGATTGAGGGTGAGACTTCCAAGGGCTACAACCAAAGAAGCACTTTCAGAAAATAGAATAAATGTAACGATAACGAGGGAAGGAGCTATATTCTTAGAGAATAAACCTGTTAGTCTCGAAGAGCTTATGTTCACAGTAAAAGGTGCAAAAAATAAAATTATCCTTATCAGGGCTGACAGGAATGTCACAATTGATATGACAGTAAAAGTAATGGACGCATTAAAAAAAGCAGGGGCTGAGAAGTTTGTTATTGCAACAACCCCAGGTGAGTAGTAATGGGAGAAAGGATAAGGTCTTTCATTTTAGCCTGCATAATATACGCGATCTTGATTATCACGTTTTACTTCATAAAAATAAATATTCTAAAAAAGAGTGAGGAATTTATAACGCTTGGTTTTATCACTGAAGTGAGCAAAACACAGGAATCTGGCGGTGTAACAGGAAATTTCTCAGCGCCTAAGGGAGAAATATCCACAAAAGAGGGAGAAATAACTGTGCCAGTAAAGGAAAAACCAAAGGGACTTACACCAATGAAAAAACCTGGGTTAATTGGGGAATCTTTTGAGAAAGGTGAAGGCAAAAGGGAGGGTTTCGAAATAAGTGGCGAAATTGCTAAAAGAAAATTAATAAATTTTGTTAAACCTGTATATCCTGAGGGAGAAAACGAAAGGAGCGTAGTATGGATTGCGGTGGTTGTAGATTCAACTGGATATATAAAGAATGCAAGAATTATAAAAACAGGTGGATATAAATTCGATGAAAGCGCACTACAGGCAGTTCGCGAATGGAGATTTATACCACTCAATTCTGCAAAAGAGCAAAAAGGTGTAGTAAAAGTAATATATGAATTAAAATGACTAGGTATAAATAATGGATTATCGTGTTGATATCGAAGAGTATGAAGGCCCATTGGATCTTCTTCTCTATCTTATTAAAAAAGAAAAGGTTGATATCAAAAATTTTCCTGTTTCAAAAATAACATCAGCCTATTTAGATTTTATCAATGAGCTTAGAAGGGTTGATTTTGACCTTGCTGGCGACTTTATAAAATATGCATCACTACTCGTCTCAATTAAGGCTTCTTCTCTTATAGAGGGTGAGAGATCAGAAAACATCGAGATAGAAGGAAAGAAAGAATTGGTTCGTAGATTAAAAATATACAATAAATACCGGAATATTGCTTTGTTTTTAAAGGACAAAGAACTTAGGACTTTTAGGATGTTTGGTAGGCCGTTCTTCCAGCAAAAAAATAGATTTAAACACAGTATAATGGAGATAAAATTTATTGGTGAAGGTATAACAAAGTCAAAAGGTTTTACGCCACCCACGTCTATTATCTGGCATATTGAGCGGCTTATTGAAAGATTAAAGAAAAAATTTGAAGAATTTGAAGAATTCAATTTCTTCCAGTCCTTTAATGAAGCACCTTATAAAGAAAAGATAGGCGCATTCTTTGCACTTCTCGAATTACTGAGAATGGGATTTGCAAGGGCAGATCAGAAGGAAGATTTTCAGGAAATATGGGTGTCGAAGAAATAAAGTATAATTTCCTCTCTACAGGAATAAAAGAATATCTAAACAAAAGAGGTATTAATGATCAAGAAACGCTTAATAAATTTATAAATCCTGATATAAAATATCTTACACCACCTGGGCCAAAGTCAATGGAGGTAGCACGATATATAAATAATTACATAAAAAATGGAAAAAGTATTTTTATCTGGGGGGATGAAGATGTTGATGGCTTTACATCAACAATTTTGCTATACGAGGGACTTAAGAATATAAATGCCAATGTTGATTGGATCATTCCATCAAGACAAGAAGAAGGATACGGACTTAATAAAAGCGGGTTACAAACTTTGAGGAATAAAAATGTTGATCTTGTTATAACGGTCGATACAGGCATAACATGCTATGAAGAGGTAGAATTTGCTAAAAGTATAGGTCTTGACATCATCATTACGGATCATCATGAACCAAGGTATCCTCTTCCAAAAGCACACATAGTAAATCCTAAAATTACAGATATAGGATTTAAATATCTTGCTGGAGTAGGAGTGGCCTTTAAATTTTTTCTATCCATTATGAAAGAAATTTTTTCACTTGATTCCAGCAATGTTATCAATACATTCCAGGATTCAATTGTTTTTGCAATGATAGGAACTGTTTCTGATAGAGTGCCACGAATTGATGAGAATAGGATCATACTAGTCGAAGGAATAAAGATCCTTCATAAATCTCAAAGACCTGCTTTTATAGTTCTTTCTGAACAGGAAAAAGCGATTGATGAATCTATCAGGCCTTTATTATCAGGAAGGCAGGGGGAAACTATCCAATTCTTTCTCTCAAAGGATTTAACTGAGACAAAAAAAATATATTCCGAACTGAATGAAAAAATGAATACCTGGCAATTACTGGCAGAGGATACTTATCAGAATATAAAACCGGAAATTTTAAAGGGATACTATGCTGTTTATAAACCTGGAATAAAACAGGAATTTCTCGGCACCTGTGCATCAAAAGCAAGGGAACTTACTGGAATGCCCATTTTCGTATTAAGTGATGGTCAAGGTGAAATAATTGGGGAAGGAAGAGGACCTGAAGATTTTAATCTTCTGGATGTTTTGGAAAAGACAAAAGATATGTTCATAAATTACGGGGGACATAAGCCCGCTTGTGGATTCAAACTAAAAAAAGAAAGGGTGAGAGATTTTCTTTCTATTGCTAATAAAATGATAGCTAAATATAAACCACAGATCCATTACGATTCAATAATTGAAAAAGAAGATATCAACGCCGAAAATCTCAGACTTATTTCAATGATGAAACCCTTTGGAAAAGGAAATGAACCGCCCATTTTTCTTTTAAAAAATGCTCAGATTATCCCTTACGGTGACAATAGAAAAATTAAAGGTGCTAAATACAATGTTCAATTTACTTCTCCCCTCCCCCCCACAGGAATTTATGACATTTACATTTATTCTGATGGAGAAAAATTTAATGTACTTAGATGGGAAATCCCTGTATAGTGAAACTGTTAATTCTCCCCTTGGTCCTGTAACAATAAAGGGAGATGAGCAAGGTATACATCGAATTCTTCTTGGGGTATACGATAAGGAGAAACCTTATCCATTAATAGAATGGGTAAAAAATATGATGATAAGATATTTCAATGGTGAAAAAGTAGAGTTTAAAGAAATCCCTGTCTTCCTAAATATAAAAAAGACTATTAGTAATTTTCTTATCTATGTTAGACAAATACCATATGGAGAAGTAGAAAGTTATGCATCTCTTGGTTTAAAAACGAAACTACACCCAAGGGCTGTAGGGTTATACCTCTCCAAAAATCCAGTACCTATAATAATCCCCTGTCACAGGGTCATTATGAAGGATGGTAAATTAGGAGGTTTTACTGGTGGGACCAAGTGGAAGAGTTTTCTATTACAGCTTGAAAGAAAAAATAAAATTTGACTATATACTTCTTTCTGAATTTATTTTTCTTGTTTTTGTAGGGATTATTGCTCAATTTTCGGCAAACTGTCCTGGTACTATAGGTATATTTTATAAACATCTCCTCTGGATTGCAGTGTCTCTTCCCTTCTTTTTCTTCGCTATTTTTATATCTATGAAGTCAGTTTTCAATTACTCTTTAATTGTGTATGTCTTCTCTATTATCCTTCTCATCAGCGTTTTTTTCTTTAAAAATAGTATACACAGATGGATATATATAGGCGGATTCCAATTTCAACCCTCAGAATTTGGCAAAATAGGCTTAATAATCATTGTTTCTCGTCTTTTTTCTGATATGAAATTTAGAAAAATGAGCTCAAAGGAAGTATTGATCCCCACCGTGCTTTCTCTGTTGCCCATCGTATTAGTACTCCTGGAACCTGACTTCGGTACATCCATTCTTTATATCATAATTGCACTTGGTTTACTGTGGGTAACCCCAATCTCTGGTTTACATTTTCTAATCTTTATTTCACCTATTTTGGGGATTTTTGCATCCTTACATATAATCTCCTGGATTATTTTCTTTTTTGCTTTACTTTTGATATTATATTTTTCTGGAATGAGATTTAAAAATTCCTTAATCGTTGTTTTTATCAATTTCTTCGTTGGTGCCTTTACTCCTCTTATATGGAATTATATGCAGCCATATCAAAAGGCAAGAGTTTCTGCTTTCTTAAATCCATATAGAGATCCTACAGGGGTAGGATGGCATATTATTCAATCAAAAATCACCATTGGGTCAGGTGGATTTATAGGAAAAGGCTTTTTACATGGCAGTCTAAAATCTCTAGGATTTATCCCTATGAAAAATACAGATTTTATTTTTTCCGTTATTGCAGAGGAATTTGGATTCATCGGTTCTCTATTATTAATTATAGCCTACCTTCTATTTCTTTACAGAATTCTCTATATTTCAAGCAGAGCAAGGAGTAAATTTTTGAGATATCTGGGGTACGGAATCTTTTTTTATTTCTTTTCCCAATTTACAATAAATATTGGTATGGCAATGGGAATTTTGCCTGTGGTAGGTATTCCTCTCCCATTCTTAACATACGGCGGTAGTTCTTTACTTGTATCTTTTATATTAGTTGGTCTACTTTTTAACATTAATGTCAACAATTATGAATATATTTAAGCCACTAATAGATTTTATATATCCTCCAGTGTGTGAGGTATGTGGAAAAAGGCTCTATAGGGAAAAGGTAGTATGCAATGATTGCCTCTCTCAGATAGCCCCAATTATTCCTCCCTTATGCGAGAAAACAGGTAGGCCCTCTGAATATGTTAGTTGTAAAAACTCCCTGAGATATATTGATAAAATCAGAGCCTATGCATCTTTTTCATCACCCATGAAGGAAATTATCTATCTTTTTAAGTACAAAGGCAGGCTTTCTCTTGCAAAGAGATTATCAACTCTACTACATATTTCATTCCTTAATTACTATAAAAATGAGAAAATAGACTACATTATTCCTGTACCATTGCATAGAGTAAAGCTGAGAGAAAGGGGCTATAATCAATCTTTGATTCTCTCAAGGGAATTATCAAAAAGTGTCGGCATCCCCATAATAGAGCCCATTCAAAGAATTAGGAATACCCCTTCGCAAACAGGACTTTCACCTTTAAAAAGATTAAAAAATGTAGAGAGTGCCTTCAGACTAAAGGAAAAAATTGAAGGCACCATACTGTTAATCGATGATGTTACAACTACTGGTGCTACTTTCGATAATTGCGCTAAGGCATTAAAGGAAGGAGGAACACTCAGGACTCTTGGGCTTGCTCTTGCCCTTGCGTTGTAATCATCTTGGCAAGCCTTGATTTTTTTCTTGAAGCTGTGTTCTTATGAATGACACCCTTTTTAACGGCTTTGTCGTAGAGTGAATATATGAGTTTTAGTTGTTCCGCAGCTTTCTCTTTATCACCCAATAATGAAAGAAACTTCTTCGTCTCGGTCTTTATTCTTGTTTTGACTGATTTATTTCTCAATCTTCTTTTTTCATTTTGTCTATTTCTCTTTATTGCTGATTTAATAATCGGCATTCTACCTCCTCTCTTTTTCCTTCAAAATTATCATATTTTTTAATAAGTTCGCTGCAACTACATTTCCAAAAAAAGGGTTGCCAATTGGTTGCAGCTCAACAATATCAAATCCTACAACATTAAACCTGTCATAGATCTCGTTCAGCATTTTCATTATATCACCCCAAAATAACCCATTCACTTCCGGATTGCTAACTGCAGGTTCTACTGAGGGATCGAACACATCCAGATCAATAGAAATATATACATTATCTGTCTCAATTCCCTCAATACCTCTACCAACATATTTATTTGTACTAAGATAATCAATTTCCTCCTTATCCGCAACCCTTTGACCAATAAATCTTACAGGAATTATTTCAGAAATTCTCCTCATAATTGTAGCATGATTTAGTTTTGTTCCTCCATACTTATCTCGTAAATCAAAATGTGCATCAATAGATATTAATGTAAAATCAACCTTTTTATTTATTGCTTTTATTGCCCCAAAGGTTATTGTATGTTCACCCCCTATTACTACAGGGAATTTATCTTTCTTTATATCCTTATATATAGATTTTTCAACAAAATCTATTACCTTCTCAGGCAAAGACGGCATTTCCACAATCTGATGGGTATAGATATCTTCAGGAATGTATGTTAATGTATTTAGGTCAAACTCCTCAAGACCGGTAGAGGCAAGGAGTAGATAGTCAGGACCAAATCTTGTTCCCGGAAGAAAGGAGGTCGTTCCATCAAATGGGACAGGTAAAATGGTATATCTCGATTTAGAATAATTTGGATGTAGATCAAGAAATGTTCTCATAGTACAAATACAGCCGCAGCTACTGCTGTTGTCCACCTTTTTTTAGGATCGCCCTTTGCAGTAGCAGTAATATTCGTAGTCGTATATATCTTTCCGCTTATTTTCCAGATTTCTCTTTTTTCATCCCAGTTAGCATCTGGATTAAAATCAACCCCAAGGATAGTTGCAAGCATGCTGGCAGCAAGGTCCTCTGCATATTCACCTGATTTAGAGGCAGTTTCACCAAATGCATAATGTTCAGAGAGATAACCATACTGATCAGGATCACGTGGGATTGCAAGCCCTACAGAAGCAGATATCAGGCGTTCGGGCTCATTTGTTGCATTCTCAGCCATTATAGTAAAAACGATCTGACCCTTCTTGAGAAGCTTGAGACCCTCTTCTTTTTGAATTAATTGGCAGTGTGGAGGAAAGATACTGGAGACTTTTACAAGATTATATCCTGCTATATCGGCATCCCTCAAGGCGCCCTCAAGGGAGGCAAGTTTCTCTTTCTCTACACCCACTCCTTTTGTCAGAAAAACCCTTTTTGGTAATAACATAGAGAAATATTACTTTACACACCTGATTTGTCAAGCACACAAGTAACATATCACAAACCACACTATTATGCCTTCCCCCCTTTCTACTATACTTCTCTTTTTTTTGCCTTTACTATATCCTAATTCTCTCCTGTTATCTTTGTTATTGGTTCCCCACTTCTCACGATTCACGATTTACGGTCTTTTACTTCCGTATTATGTGCCTTCTTTTTTAAAGTGTATTGTAATCTGAGGAAATGGTATCTCAATACCCGCCCTGTCAAATCCTTCTTTTATCCTCTTTCTTGCCTCCCTACCTATAGACCATTGTTCACCTGGCAAGGTCTTTATTACAGACATAATTTCAACCCCTGAATTCTGCAGGTCATTCACACCAAGAACCTCTGGCTGTTCGAGGATTTTATTATTGAGATGTTCGCTCTTCCATATATTAAGAAGGATGCTTTTCGTTACTTCTATTACCCTATCAAGATTTTCACGATATGCAACAGAAACCTTTAGAATTACCCTTGACCACCCCCTTGTATTATTCTTCACCGCCCTTATCTGGCCGTTGGGTATTGTAATAAGACCACCGTCAAAATTCCTCAATCTTGTTATTCTCATTGTTATACTTTCCACTGTTCCAACATTGCCCTCAATCTCAATCGAGTCCCCTATTCTATAGATATCCTCTGTAATGATAAAAAATCCGCCAATGATGTCCTTTATGAGATCCTGTGCACCAATACCTGCAGCAACGCCAGCGACACCGAGACCTGCAAGCATAGGTCCGATTTCTATCCCAAACTCCTTCAATAGAACGATAGCAAATATCAAAAAGTAAAAGATATCTGCAATCGTTGCCGAAAACTTATAAATGGTGTGTACCCTCTTAAGCCCCTCAGATGATTTACCTTTTTCCTTAAATGAGAAGAATTTTGATAAAAGCTTCCGGGTAAAGTAATGGAGCACCAACCAGATGATCAGGATAGCTATAATCTTTATTCCGTGTGTCAACAAAAGAGCCTTTAATTGTTTCATTCTTTTACCGCCCCCTTTGTTATGCCTTGAATAAAATATCTTTGTGAGAGTAAGAATATGATAGAAATGGGCAAAATTGATACTGTTGAAGCCGCCATTTTCATCGCATATAGTTCCTCATGGGCGCTCCTGAACATTGCTAAACCTACAGGTACTGTATACATACTTTCCTTTGTCGTTACTATCAACTGCCATAGAAAATTGTTCCAGTGGAACTGAAATGTTAAAAGGAATATTGTTACTATAATGGGCAATGATAGTGGAAATATAATTGCCCAGAATATTCTAAGTTCACTTGCTCCATCAATCCTTGCAGCTTCTATCAAAGCATCAGGAAGTGTCTTCATATATTGTATCAGCAAGAAAAGTCCAAAGACATTGGCAAGATGTGGAATAACCATTGCTTTATATGTATTAATCCAGCCAAGTTTACTCACAATAGCAAATTGTGGTATCATAAACATAAGACCCGGTATCATCATTGAAGCAAGAAACATTCCAAGAATGTATTTCTTAAATGGAAAATCTTTCTTTGCGAATGGATATGCAGCAAGAGAGCCAAAAAATGTGGCAAAGATTGCTGCGGAAAAGGAAACGATCAAACTATTAATAAAATATCTACCAAATCTATATCCTGTTATTATCTTTTTAAAATTTTCCAGTGTAAAATGAGAAGGGAGAAATGAAAGTGATAGTGCCTCGGATTCAGGTTTAAAAGAAGTCATAAACATCCATATAAATGGAAAGAGGACTATTATAGCGAGAATCGTCAGGAATAGATACAAAAAGAACTTTTTCATCCTATCCCTTCCTTCATTATCTTAGAACTGAAGAAGGAAAAAATCAAAGTAAAAATGAGTAGAACAAAAGAAATGGCTGCTGCATAACCAAGCTTCAGTGCTTCGAAATTTCTATAGAGATAAAGTCCTGTCACCTCTGTCGCACCAAGACTCCTCCCCCCCACAACAACACTTGGTCCCCCTCCTGTCATTGCATAAAACTCTGCAAAGGCAGATAATGCCCCTATAAAACCAATAATAACCATAAACAGTATCAGGGGTTTTAGCATAGGAATTGTAATATTCTTAAATCTTGTTAGGGGACCAGCACCATCAATAATAGCTGCCTCATAGAGAGAAGGAGGTATATTCTGCATTGTGGCAAGAAAGAGGATCATCCCAAATCCAGAGTTCTTCAACATCATTGCGAGGACAATAGATGGCATAGCAGTCTTGGAGGTAGATAAAAGACCGCCTGTATGAATACCCAATTTTAAAAGAAGTTGCGTTACTATTCCATAAGGGGAACTATATAAAAAGGTCCACACGATTCCAACCACAAATACATCAAGTATATAGGGAAGAAAAAATGCACCTCTAAAGATAGTAATCCCTTTCAATCTATTGTTTAAAAGGTTCGCAAGGATAAGAGAGAAAAGAATACCAGCAGGTATGGATAGCACTGCATAGTAAAATGTCATAAGAAGTGACCACCAGAATCTACCATCCTTGAAAAGTAAAAAATAATTTTTTAGCCCAACAAAACGGAGACCACCAAATACATTGTAGAGATCCGTTACCTTATAAAAACTTAAATAAAGTGCATAAAAAACAGGAAAGGCAAGAAATATCAGAAAGATAAAGAGGAAGGGGGCTATAAAAATATAGTCCCCTATATATTTTTTCATCTTATAATGGTGACTTTCCTTACAACCTCTTTTCCTCTGTATTCTGCTTTGAGGAAATAAATACCTGTTTTGAACGGCATCGATAATTCTGTCTTACCATCAACGACAAGTTTCTTCCTCATAAGATTTCTCCCGCTGATGTCAAACAATGAAATATTAATCGTTTTTCTTCCATTGCAGAGAAAAACAACCTTATTCCATTCTTTCTTTATGGAAACACCAGGTAGAATATGTTCATTTATACCTGATACCGTTATCTTTGTAGCAGTTGCCAATGTATCCTCATCTGACCATTCAGCATTCCGGGCAGGAAAGGCAACGGACGGATTGAGTGGAAGGACATCCACTGCGGAGGAGTTATCTCCACCAGTGATATATGCAACAAATCTCATCGAATCGGGTAGTGTTCCAAATAAACCCCAGGGGATTGCAACTTCCATTGTCTGAAGACCAATAAATGAATCACCAGTATATGCCCAATGACCAAAGTTATGATTGTAATCCCAACTGCTTCCGTTCCAGGTGCAGAAATCGGCAGAGGTAATACTATCTGTATTTTCATCCCACCAGAAGTACAGTTCATAATCAACATTAAATGATGGGACAATATCGGCACCGAATGTAATATGCCTTCCCCAGGCATCGCTACTAGTTTGATACCCAGAACCAGAGATGAAATCGACATCAATGGCAAATCCATATGCGACACTCCAGCTCGCCTGATTCTGTGTGTTTATTGCAATGTAGAAACTTTCTGCTGACTCACAATAAAAAAGAGAATCAAGATCGGCACCAACCAGTGAATCCTGTATTGCTGGATTTGCGACCAGGAAGTGCCATCCCTCACTACTATTTATTATACCATCTATAACAGGAGCAGCACTAAGGGTAAATCCAAATAACACAAGGATAATTGCGACAAAAACTTTTCTACGCATATCTACCTCCTTTTTTTTATTTTATACAATTTAATTTATTTTTCAAGTGAATTTTGTCTTTCTGTAGTTATTATAAAACAAAATCTATGGATATTGACTGTATCATTGTACAGAAACCTAAAAAGAATAAAGACATATATGGAAGAGAATTAAGATGTAGGAAATTAACATTCTGAAAATTTCAATTTTTTTTCTTTTTCTTGATTTTCCATTAGAATATGTTAAATTCATCAGATTACAAAACAAATAAATTAGGAACCTGGAGGCCAATATGGTAATAAACCTATTAAAACCAGAAATAATTAATCTTATCAGGAATAAGGATTATAAAAGTATAAAGGAGGCGATATCTGATTGGCAACCCGGAGAAATCCTTGATTTATTGACAAGCCTCCCGGATGAAGAACAGATTATTTTTTTTAGATTACTCCCAAAACAACAAGCAGCAGACGTTTTTTCTCTTCTTGATCCTGATGATCAGATGGGAATAATTGAGAAGTTAAAGGAGGAAAAAGTAAAGGTTGTTCTGAATGAAATGGATCCAGATGATAGAACTGCCTTCTTTGAAGAAATTCCCTCCCCTGTAATGTTAAAACTGCTCAATCTCCTATCCCCAAAGGAAAGAAAAGATACACTGAAATTATTGGGTTATCCAGAGGATAGTGTTGGAAGACTTATGACCCCGGATTATGTCAAAATAGGCCAAAAATGGACTGTTGAAATGGCACTGAAACATATAAGAAAATATGGGAAGGATGCAGAAACAATTGATGTTATATATGTGGTAGATGAAAATAATAAGCTCGTTGACTGTATAAATTTGAAAAAGATTATCCTGTCAGATCCAATGCAGCAAATAGAAACTATTATGGATTATCATTATGTTTCTCTTTCTCCCTACGACGACAGAGAAAAGGCAGTGCAGTTAATGCAAAAGGTAGATGTTTTTGTCTTACCTGTTGTTGGTTCTGATGGCGTATTATTGGGCATAGTTACCGCAGATGATGTACTTGATGTTGCCCAGGAAGAGGCAACGGAAGATATACAGAAAAGTGCATCAATTGAACCACTTGAGATAAGTTATACAAAGTCATCACCTTTTTTACTTTACAGAAAAAGGGTGATATGGCTTCTCGTTCTTCTTCTTGCAGATTTTCTCTCCTCAGGTGTCATAGCAGCCTTCTCAGGTGTTCTTCAGGCTTTTATAGTTCTTTCTTTCTTCATACCTGTGCTTATAGACAGTGGAGGAAATACTGGAACGCAGTCCGCTACATTAATCATAAGAGGATTGGCATTAGGAGAGATTGATTTTAAGCAATGGTGGAAAATCCTATTGAAGGAAATTGGCGTTGGTCTTCTTCTGGGTATCACGCTTGGGTTCATTGTATTTCTCAGAGGATATTTTTGGAAGGGTAATACCGAGGTAGCTTTTGTTATTGGGTTATCAATGATTGTACTTGTGATCTGGGCAAATCTTATCGGTTCGATGCTTCCATTGGCACTCTCTAAATTCAGGATTGACCCTGCAGTTGTGAGCGGCCCATTTATAACGTCTATTGTTGATGCTTCTGGTCTGTTTATTTACTTCTACATTGCAAAGCTTATTTTACATGTTTGAAGTCAGGTAAAGGGTTAACAGCAATCTGAAATGCATCCTCTATAATTAAAGGGAAATTCAGACTATCAAATTAACAAATACCCTCATTTCACATCAAATTCTTTGAAAGTTTTTTAATTTGACAAATTTTTAACTTGAAGTAAATTTTACATAAACAAGGAGGCTCTATGAAAATGTATGGTTTGTTCCTGTTGGTCTTACCACTCTTTGTCTTTCCGCACAGGGTGGAGCTTTTTGACGGAACCGTTATTAACACAGACAAAATTGTATTGAAGGGAAACAAAGTAATATTGAGTGACACAACCCTACCAAGGGATAATGTAAAGTCTATTTCATTTAAATCAGGAACTGTACTCTTAGAGTCCAAAAATTTGCCCGAGGATGTAAAAAAATTGCTCAACCTCCGAAATAAACTCATTAAAAAATATGGTGACTATGCAGGTGTTATCATACTCGATAAAGGGCATAATAGATTATTTGCTGACGGTACAAGATCTTATAGATACCATTTTCAGGGACTTATACTAAAGGACAATAAGAGAAGCTGGGGGACTTTCTCAAGATACTTTAATGAAGATATGGAAAAAATGAACATTGAAATGGCACGTGTAATAAAGCCAGACGGAAGAATCATAAATCTTGATAGGAGCAAAATAAAGATTTCGAAACCAAAAAGAGAAATGGTATACTTTGGTAAAGGGAAGGCAGTTTCATTTAGTCTCCCTGATGTTGAGGTAGGAGACATAGTAGAGTACGTATATACTGACAACATATTTAATCCATGGAATAAAAAAATATATGGGACCTCCTGGTTTTTTGGTGGAGAGGACCCTGTCCTAACATCGATTGATTATATAACTTTGCCTGTCGGAAAACATTTAAATTTTAAACTGATGAATGCAAAAAATGCCCTTGTTGAATCAACAAACACTGATTCTGGCAATACCTATATTTTTAAAATGGAAAATGTGATGCCTCCCATAAAAGAACCCCAAATGCCCCCTATGGGTGATATTCTACCCTCTCTTCATACCTCAACCTTTAAAAAATGGGATTACATATTTGACTGGTATGCAAGATTTCAGACGGAAAGAATGAAAATCACACCGGAAATTCAATCCCTTGTCGATAGCCTTACAGAAGGGCTTAAAACTGAGGAAGAAAAGACAGCAGTCCTTTATCACTGGGTACAAAGGAATATTAGATACATCTCCATAAAGGGTGCTGTCTCAAGTGGTGTATCTGGTCATCCAGCATCTGTGACCCTTAAGAATGGCTATGGAGATTGCACAGATAAATCTATACTATTTTCAACTATGCTGCATGCGGCTGGTGTAGAAGCATATCCTGTTTACGTACAAACTAACGACGGACCCACACTTGTAAAATCAATACCCTCATTCTATGGGGATCATTGTATAACAGAGATTTTTCCCAAAAAAGGAGGCCATTATTTCCTTGATCCTGTTTCTACATACGATAGGTATCCATCTTTTGCCTCAATGGATCATGGGGTATGGGCTATTTGTGCTATGAAGAAAAGAATCGATTTTATAGATGTCCCTCCCCCAACGTTAAATCAGAGAAATTATTCATATATTATAGATATTGACCGTAAAGGCACCGCTAAAATTGCTTTCCATTCGCAATATACCGGAGATATTGAGGCAGCAATCCGTGCATACTGGGAAAGATTGAAACCAGAGGAGAAAAAACTCCAATTTTCTCAAATGGTAAAGGAAACATCCCCAAATGCAATTCTTGTTGATTATAGTCTAAAAAACCTGACTGATATTTCAAAACCATTAAAAATGAAAATAGTATACAAGATTGATAACTTTCTCGAACAGGCTGGTGATATGTTTATTTTAAGATTGCCTGAGATAAACAGAAGGTATACGATGAGAGGACTTGGGCTTGCGAATAGAAGATATCCACTTGTTTATATGACATCAGAGGGCATAAATCACACATTCGATATTGTTTTACCAAAAGGAATGGAGGTTTCTTACTTCCCGGATAGTATAACAAAAAATATGAAGGATCTCCATTACAGCGGCAGTTATTCCATAAGTGGTGACACGCTTATTTATAAAGATAGGTTCGAAAGGTATGGAAGAAAGATTCCTCCAGAGGATTATAAAAAGTATAGAAAGTTTATGGGTGAGATTTCTGACTATGTAAAAAAGCCCATTTTAATAAAAGAACTTGGGGGTGAAGGATGAAGAAGATATCTGTTATAGTTCTGTTATTCATTGGTTCCTGCACATTGCCTTTCACAAAAAAAGCCCCTGTTTATCTCGGGGATATGATTTACCTCAATAGTGGGGAAGAATACCACTGTTTTGTAAAAGAAATAAATGATAAATACGTCATCATTGAAACGGCACAGGGTTTGAAGAAGCTTCCTATTTCAGCGGTTATGTCCCTGGATCTACAGAAGAGAAGAAAAGGATACCAATGGAAAAATGTAAATGATATTGATGACCCTGTATTAATCAAGGCATTAAAAACAGATCTTTCTAAATTCAAAGGTATGGGATATATAAATATCATCATTGAAAAAAAGTTGGTTATAAATTCAGATTCTACCTATACTATTATTATACGAGGAATAAAAGGAATTGTTGATGATAAAGGGAGAATAGCAGGAAATCTTTCCTTTACCTACTCGCACAACAACGAAAATTTGTTTATAGATTTTGCAAGGACTATTACGTCCGAAGGCAGGGTGCTGCATATAAGAGAAATAGCTATAGAGGACGCTTCCACATTTTCACAGTTTCCTTCCTATGATAACCTACACAGTAGAAAATTTGCGATGAGGGAGGTAAAACCCGGTAATTTCCTTGATTATCAGGTGAGAATTGAAGGAAAATATGCGGACAATCTCCCTTTATTATTTGACAAAATCATTGCGGATAAAGGACCTACATTGACTGGAAAAATAATAGTTCAATATCCCGAAAACCTAAATGTTGATATATTTTATAAAAGAATTGGGAATCCTACAATATCATCACTGATGTTGAATGGGTATAGTTATAAGGTATTAACATTTGAGGTGAATAACATCAACCCCGTTTTTAAAATCCCTATGATGCCTCCGGAAAGCTATTTCTCACCCAGGGTAGTTGTTGGACTTGAAGATAAATGGAAGAATATTTCATATACATTCAAAAAAAGTTTGCATCCCGGTAAAACCAACATTTCAGGCAAAAATCCAAAAGAGATATATAGCAAGGTTCTCAGGGGAATAAAATACGTTGAAGTCCCTTCCAATACATACTCTGTTATACCAAAAAATCCCACAGAAACTATAAATAACAAATATGGAAATTGTCTTGATAAGGCCTTTGTATTATATACCGCTTTAAGGGAAAACGGATTTAATGCCGATCTTATACTCGTTCGCTCAAAATTTTCAGGCCCCCTTGCAGATGGAATTCCGGTTCTCTCACAATTTGATGGTGCACTGGTAAAATGTGAAAATACGCTTCTTGATCCTGCAAACGAAAGTATTCCATTTGGGTATGTAAGACCAAAATATCAGGGAACAAAGGGTTTATCAACTGGTAAGGGAGAGATCGTTGATATTCCTTATTTAAGTTTAGACAATGAATCTTCCTTAACAGACAGGATAATTCATCTTTCCAAGGATGGAAGTGGAAAGGTGAAAGAAATTCTTTCATTTAAGGGAAATAATGTTCTTTTCTTCCGAAACTGGAAATATATGAGAACTGAAGAGCGAAAAAAACAACTTGAGTCTTATATCAATTCCATTCTATCCAACGCCTTGTTAAAAGATTATACAATTGAACACCTTGATGATCTGAATCCTGAAATGAAAATTACCCTTAATTATACAGTCCCCAACATTGCAACGAAGGAAGGAAGATATTTACTACTACACATACCTGGAATAAATTATTCTGCCTATTATGTCGGTGCACCAAAAAGGCCATACCCTGTTTATCATAAACACCTTAGCCTTGATAAAAATAGGGTCGTAATCTATCTTCCCAGGGGTTACAGAGTTAGATACATCCCAGCCGGGTTTACATATAAAAGCAAACCAGTAGCGTTTGAATCCTCTTTGAAAAAAACAAAAAGGTATGTTGAATACAACGATACCTACACTGTTCAAATGGGTTTAATTCCTGTTGAGAAATACCCTGACTATAGAGAATGCTTAATGAAAATGGCTGAAATCCCCAACAGATGGATTATTTTAGAAAAGTAGAGGAGGGATTATGGCAATGCTTGAAATTACAATTATTCCACTTGGGACTGGCTCTACATCTGCCAGCAAATATGTTGCAGATGCATATAGAATAATAAAGAATTCTGGACTTCCATTTGAGTTAACGCCCACTGCAACTGTGATAGAGGGTGATATTGGTGAGCTTTTTGAGATCGCACAAAAGGTGCATGAATCCCCCTTTAAGAGAGGTATAAAAAGGGTTGTTACTATGATAAAGATCGATGACAGAAGGGATAAGGATATAACAATGGAATACAAGAAAAAATCGGTTATTGAAAAGGTAAAAGATAAGGATAGTTAAGGAGTAAGGTGACTTGAGTTTTTTTGGGGGGCATTGTTATTATTCTTATAGGGTACACTAAACAGATAATTAAAAAGGATGAAGACATCAAGTAACATTTTACTCCGCGCCCAAAAACTATACACTCTAAGAGTACCCCCGTTGCTCTTAACTATCAATCTATAGTTAAAACCATAAAATACCCATCTGTTGCCAGATTATAGAGAATCGAGGGAAAAGTAATACTCCACATCCTGGTAAATTCGACAGGAAATGTAAAAAAAGTGGAGGTGGTTTATACAGACAATTCTATACTGAACAATACAGCCATATATTTTGCAGAAAAACTTAAATTTATACCAGCGAAGATAGATAGAAAACCAGTTAATGTCTGGATTAAAATATCTGTACAATTCAGATTAAAAAACAAAATAAGGTTACTCTGACCACGATTTTGAAAATAACGATAGCTTATAAAATCTAATATTATAAAGAAAAATATACCAAGCCAAATTTTTTTCATATTGACTATAAAATTAATAATGCTATTCTCTTTAAAAAATAAGGAGGTAATATGTCTGAAAAGTTTCAAAACTACATTAATGGTGAATGGGTAGATGCAGTTTCGGGTGAGACCTTTGAGAATAGAAATCCTGCTAACTGGGATGAAATCGTTGGAATATTTCCCAGTTCGGATGAAAGGGATGTTGCAAGGGCAGTGGAAGCAGCAAAAAATGCCCAGAAAATTTGGGCAGAATTAACAGTTACGGATAGGGCTAAGATTCTTGGTAAGGCAGGGGATATAATGGTTGAAAAAAAGGAAGAAATCTCGCGCCTTATGACAAGAGAAATGGGCAAAATTCTCAAGGAAACAAGGGGAGACACCCAGGAAGGTATTGATACTGCCTTTTATGCATATGGTGAGGCGAGAAGATTATACGGCATAACTACACCATCAGAATTAAATGACAAAATAGCATATACTACTGTAAAGCCCATTGGTGTTGCTGGCCTCATTACACCATGGAATTTTCCGATGGCAATCCCCTGCTGGAAATCCTTTCCAGCACTTTTAGTGGGGAACAGTGTCGTTTTCAAGCCTGCAAGTGATACACCAGCAACTGCAACAATGCTGATCCGTATATTTGAAGATGCTGGTATGCCAAAGGGTGTAGTAAATCTTGTACACGGAACTGGAGGAAAAGTTGGGGAAGCAATTATAAAACACCCTGATATTGGAGTGATTTCATTTACAGGTTCATCTGCTGTAGGCTCAAGAATTGCAGAGGTTGCAGGAAAGTCTTTAAAAAGGGTTTCCCTCGAGCTTGGTGGAAAAAATCCACAGATTGTTATGGACGATGCTGACCTCGAACTTGCACTTGAAGGTGCCCTCTGGGGAGCATTTGGGACTACTGGACAGAGATGCACAGCTACTTCAAGATTGATTCTTCACGAACCAATTTACAATAAATTTATTGAGATGCTGATGGAGAGAGCGAAACAGCTTCAGCTTGGTAATGGGCTTGATGAATCTACCGATATTGGCCCAGTAATTAATGAGGCACAAATGACAAAAATAATGAATTATATAGAAATAGGTAAAAATGAGGGAGCAAGACTCGTATTGGGCGGTAAGCGATATGTAGAAGGTGAATGTGCAAAGGGCTGGTTTATTGAACCGACAATTTTTATTGATGTAAATCCTCAAATGCGTATTGCACAGGAAGAAATTTTCGGTCCTGTTCTCTCCATTCTAAAGGCAAAGGATTTTGATGAGGCAGTGGGGATTGCAAATAACGTCGTCTATGGTTTATCATCATCTATTTATACCACCAATCTCAGAAATGCAATGAAGGCGGTTGAAAAACTTGAAGCAGGTATTACTTACGTTAATGCACCAACAATTGGAGCCGAATGTCATCTTCCATTCGGAGGGGTAAAAAACACAGGAAACGGACATAGAGAAGGTGGAAGATGGGCCTATGAGATTTTTAGCGAGATTAAAACTGTATACATTGATTATTCAGGAAAACTTCAGAAGGCCCAAATAGATGTAGATACTAATAAATGATGATACTTACTCTTTTTTCTTTCTCTACTTTTTTTATTTCGGGGGATGGAATATTTCCATCCCCTGAAAAGCTTATAGGTATTACGTCGGGCGCCCAGTTAAGTGATAGGACTGGATTTATCGGGGACATTTTCGCCTCTGCAGGAAGAATTTATACTATGAAGGTTCTTTACTATAAACCAAACCTGCAAAACTCTTCTCTAAATGTTTACTCGTCATATATAAGGATTGGTATTGGCTACGGTCATAGATTTAAGGACTTTGCAATAGGTACAAGATTTTTTTTATTTCTACTAACTCAGGTGATTACTGAAAAAAATGAAAGTATAACTATGAAAACCCCCGTCAGATATAACTCATCCGGCATGCTTTTCTTTGTAGGTCATTACTACTATAACTATCTCTTTTCATTAGGTGTTGAGTACAATAGGATAATCCAAAAACCAGGCTTCTATTTTGAATTAAGGAGGGTACTTATATGAAAGAGAAAAACCTACCGCCCCCTTTCAAAATCAGGTTAATCGAACCAATAAAATTGATCCCACCTGAAGAAAGAAGAAAAATCCTTGGTGAGGCAGGTTACAATCCTTACCTTATACCTGCAAGATACGTATACATTGATCTTGTTTCAGATAGTGGTACCTCTGCACTAAGTGTTGAGCAGCTTTCCAGAGGGCTTATTGGGGATGAGTCCTTTTCATACCAAAATGGTTACTTTGAACTTAAACAGAAGGTAAGGGAAATATTTGGGTTTCCATATGTTCTCCCATTTCATCAAGGCAGGGGAATTGAATCCTGTCTATTCACCGTACTTATAAAAAAAGGAAATATCATCCCTTCAAATACATTATTTGAAACAACAAGGGCAAATATTGAAATGAACGGAGGGGAAGGTCTGGATATCCCTGCCGATAAGAGAGGGACTTTTGGAGGGGATATTGATATTCAAAAATTAGACAATATAGTTAAGGCATCAAATGAGAATATTCCCTTTGTTTTACTTACTATAACCAATAATAGTAGAGGGGGGCTCCCCCTGAGTATAAAAAATCTCAAACAGGTAAGAGGTATTTTAAGGAGGTTTAATATTCCTATTTTTATCGATGGATCTCGATATGCAGAAAACATTTATTTCAATTGGAAATATGAAATGAAAAAAAGAAAATTAAGAGATGTTGTAAGAGAGTTTTTTTCCTATTCCGATCTTGCTTATATGAGTGGCAAAAAAGATGCCCTTTCAACAATGGGCGGTCTACTTATGACCAGGTCAAGAAAAATATACAATAGGCTTATTGATATTACAACACTAAGAGAGGGTTTCCCCTCTCACGGTGGTCTTTCTGATAGGGATATAAGGGTACTCTCGAGAGGAATAGAGGAATCTATCGACGAATCCTATATAACCTATAGAGTGACACAGGTTCATATGTTTGGTGAAATTCTCAAGGATCTGGGTATACCTATTCTTGAACCTATTGGGGGGCATGCAGTTTATATAAGAGCAAAGGAAATCTATCAGGACGCAGATTTTCCTGCTTTTCTTCTCGCCGGTGATTTATTTATTGAAGGAGGGATTAGAGGAAGTATTCTGGGAGGTGTCCTCTCAAATGCAGGGACAGAAGAATATCTCAGACTTGCTATACCAAGAAGAACATATACAGACGAACATTTAATATTTGTTTCAGAAATATTAAAAAAAGTGTTATTGAAAAAGAAAGAATGGGATATTACTGTATCATATCTACCGAGAGAAATGAAAATATTTGCTACAAGATTCAAGAAGATAAATAAAAAGAAGCGATAATTTTGTCTGCTACTTTCTTCATTTTGTCTGATATCCCCTCTCTATACCGAAGGGAGAATGGTTCAATACCAATTAAATGGATGGAAACATCAAGTTTTCTCTTTAGCATATAAACAAAGATGGAAAGCGGTAGTCTATGGGTGGAAAAAGTGAATCTATCAATCTTCTCAATAGGAATAATGGAGATATCACCTGGTTCACCTTTAAAATCTGCAGCATCAAACAAAATTACTGTATCAGGGTGCATCTTTACAATACTATCAATATACAACTCTGGGTCTTCTTCCATTACAAATACAGTAAAATGCTTTGAAAGGGCTCGTGCAATATAGTTACCCACACCATCATCTTCTCTTAGATCGTTCCCTAATCCACAGAAAATAGTTTTGCCTTTTTTAAGCTTTTTCAGCCAATCCATAACACAATAATACAAATAACTGATAAATTTCAAGTAAAAAAATACCATTAGCACCTAATAAAGGAATAATATTCCCTTACGGTGAACGAGGAAAAGAAATAAAGAAGAGAAATGCGCAGGAGAAAAAACTGAAGACCTGGTATTAGAAAAATGCGTATCTCAGCTGGTTAGCGATGGCTCGAAAGCTAAATTGGAAGCTTTGTAAGACAATTCGTCTTCTTGACAAAAATTTTTTTATATCTATAATAAATTCATATAAATAAATGTATATATTTTTGAAATGTGCCCTCTGGATACAGGTGGGTTAAATCAATGAAGCGTCCTTTAAAAGAAGTGGAAAATATAAGTCTGAGGATAGATGATCCGTTACTTGAGAAAATGGCGGTAGGAATTGCACTCCTTGATACAAGAGGTAATTTTGTTTATGTAAATTCTACTCTAAAAAAAATTTTCGATGTGCCAAATGGACGATTAGAAGAGAAAAATTTCATTAATTTTGTGTGTCCTGATGCCGCCAGGACATTAAAAAAACAAATAGCAAATTGGAAAACTGGTGACAAAAAAATTTTTGAAATTGATACGATAAACGAGAATCTTGGTAAAAAACGGATACATATAGCTGCAAAACCAATACTTGGTAATAATGGAAATTATCTCGGGACAATTATTTTATCATACGTTACAAATAGACAATCAAAAATAAAACAAAAATTGGAAAAATCAGAGGAGCAGCTTAAGGCAATACTGAATGCATCTGATGAAATCATATTTTTAAAGGACAAAGAAGGGCATTATATAAATATTAACCCTGCTTTCTCTAAAGCCTTTAAAATGTCAACAGAAAAAATAATTGGAAAGACAGATGAAGACCTTTTTTCTCCAGATGAAACCAAGAAATTGAAAAAATCTGATAACTATGTCATAAAAAGAAAAAAAAAGCATAGAAGTAGAAATACTATTACCGTAAATGGCAAAACCCAAATATTCAAAACAACAAAAGTCCCACTTTTTGATGCAGAAGGAAATGTTATAGGATTATGTGGATTCGCTGAAAATATTACTGAAAGAGAAAGAATGGAAGAGTCACTTAAACAATCTGAATTTCAATATCGCACTACACTCGCTTCTATATATAATCCAATACATGTAGTGAATAGAAAACTAAGAATTGTACTTTTTAACGATGCCTTCAAAAAATGGAATAGGGAACTCGGGCTAAAAGCAGACGCCATTGGCAAACATATCCTGGAGGTTTTTCCATTTTTGCACAAAAAGGTTATCAATGAATATAAAGATGTGTTTGAAACCGGGAAAATCCTCATCACAGAAGAAAAAACTAAAGTAGGAAAAAAAGAATTGATTACTAAAACAGAAAAAATACCAATATTTGTTAACAATAAGGTTGTAAGGGTTTTAACCGTTATTCATGACATTACTGAAAAAGAGAAAGTAAAACAAGAAATAGAAAAGCGCCAAAGATACCTGGAAAGCGTTATGACTTCTGCCCCTGACGCTATTATTACCCTTGACCCCCAGCAGCATATTGTGGATTGGAATCTAGGGGCAGAAAAATTGTTCGGATACACAAAAGAGGAGGTAATAGGAAAAGAGCTTGACCCCTTAATAACCAATTCAAAGGTATTTAAAGAGGCAAATACATTTACTCAGGCAACACTCGAGGGAAAAGAAATAAAACCTCTGGAGAGTATCCGCTTCCGAAAGGATGGCTCACCAGTAAATGTTATCCTTTCAGGATCTCCTATAATGGTTGAAGGCAAGTTTGTGGGTGTCGTAGCAGTTTATACAGATATAACTGAAAGAAAAAAGGCGGAACGTGCATTAAAAGAATCTGAAGAAAAATACAGAAATCTTGTAGAACAAATCTATGATGGAATTTATATCTATAGAGGGAACAATTTCCTCTTTGTTAATGAAAGTCTCAGTAAAATTACTGGTTTTACCAAAGAAGAACTCTATCAGATAAATGTATGGGATTTAATACATCCTGAAGATAGGAAAAAAATATTTGGCATAGCAGAAAAAAGACAGAAAGGAATCAAAACACCCGAATTTTATACTGCAAGGGTAATAACGAAGGAAGGAAAGATAAGATATTGTGATTTTTCTGTTCGAAGAATAATTTTTGATGGCAGGTATGCAGCCATGGGAGTAGTACGCGATATCACAGAATATAGGTTAATGGAAAGAGAGAAACAAAAAATTGAAAAATTAGAATCACTTGGTATCTTTGCAGGAGGACTCGCCCACGATTTTAACAACATACTAACAGGCATCATTGGTAACATCTCTCTTGCAAAAATGGAGGTGAATCCCGGTGAAGGGATCTATGATTTATTAACTGAAGCCGAAAATGCATCCCAGAGGGCGAGAGGTTTAACACAACAACTTTTGACTTTCTCAAAAGGGGGAGCACCTATAAAGGAACTTGCATCAATGAAGGAATTAATAGAAGAATCAGCAAAATTCATCTTGAGTGGTTCAAATGTCAAATGCAATTTTCATATTCCGGATGATTTATGGCAGGTAGAGGTAGATATAGACCAGATGAGCCAGGTAATTAATAACCTGATTCTTAATGCCGATCAGGCTATGCCTGAAGGTGGAATTATAACAATAAAAGCCGAAAACATACATTTAAATGGAGACGAAAATTTGCCGTTAAAAAATGGTAATTATATCAAAATCGGAATAGAAGACAATGGAATTGGGATACCTGAAAAGTACCTGTCACAAATATTTGATCCATTCTTTACAACGAAACAGAAGGGTAGTGGGCTCGGCCTTTCTACTGTCTACTCAATTATCAAGAGGCATAATGGATATATTACTGCTGTTTCAAAGCAGTGGTTAGGTACTTCTTTTTATATTTATCTTCCTGCTTCTCCACAAAAAAGAAAAAGGAGAAATGAGAAAAAAGAGAGTGAATTTATTCTTGAAGGTAACGGAAAGGTACTCATAATGGATGATGAACAGATAATAATTGATTCTGCCTCTCGAATGCTTAAAAAATCAGGATTCAAGGTTACAGGAGCAAAGGATGGAGATACAGCAATAGAGCTATACAAAGAAGCCATCAAAAGAGACAATCCTTTTGACATTGTTATCCTTGACCTAACAATCCCAGGTGGTAAAGGAGGATTAGAAACAATTGAGGAACTAAAGAAAATAGACCCTAATGTCAATGCTATTGTATCAAGCGGATATTCAAATGACGCTGTTTTGTCTAATTATAAAAAATATGGATTTAGTGCTATTATCAAGAAACCTTATAGATATAAGGATCTTGTCAGGGCAATAAAGGCTACAATCGAGTCCCATTCAAAGTCTGAATAACTGTTCCAATTTAATACACTATGTTGCATTTGCCTGATCTGATATTTTCTCACTTTATTGACATTCTTTAGTTTTTACATATACTTCCATTATGGAAGAAAAAGAACTTGATCAAGTCAAACAAAGAAAGGAAAAAGTAAAAAAATTAAAAAGTCTGGGAATAGATCCTTATCCATATAAATTTGAAACTACTAACTCAATCAAGGATATAAGGAATAATTTTGAACGTTATGAGGGAAAAGAGGTTTCTTCCTGTGGAAGATTAGTCTCAAAAAGAATACATGGAAAGGCTGGTTTCTCCCACATTGAAGATATGTCTGGAAAAATACAGGTGTACTTTAAATATGATACACTCGGCGAAAAATTTGATATAGTTAAGCTCATTGATATAGGCGATTTTATCGGTGTAAAAGGTAAAGTTTTTAAAACACATACAGGAGAAGTAACAATATGGGTAAAACATTTAGAGATTCTTGCAAAATCAATCCATCCTTTACCCGAAAAATGGCATGGACTCAAGGATATCGAATTAAGATATAGATATAGATATCTTGACCTTATTGCAAACCCAAAGGTAAAAGAAATATTCATAAAAAGATCGCTAATCATTGATATTATAAGAGAATTCTTTAAGGGAAATGGATTCTTAGAGGTAGAAACGCCCATCCTTCAACCTGTTTATGGTGGGGCATTCGCAAAACCATTTAAGACATATCACAATGTTCTTAATAGAGAATTATACCTTAGAATTGCTGATGAGTTATACCTCAAAAGACTCATAATCGGAGGATTCGAAAGGGTTTTTGAGATTGGGAAGGATTTCAGAAATGAAGGTGTAGACAGGTTTCACAATCCTGAATTTACAATGCTTGAAGCGTATTGTGCCTATTGCGACTACTTTGATATAATGGAACTTGTTGAAAATCTGTTTCTGAAACTTGCCAATGTCACCTGTGACTCAGATTACATTGATTATCAGGGCAACCATATATCTTTCCGAACACCGTGGCAAAGGATTCCTTACTTTGAAGCGCTTAAAAAATATACTGATGTGGATTTTTATTCCCTTGATTATGAAAAAACAAAAAATAAAGCAAATAAATTAGGTGTTGATGTAAAGGAAAAGCTAAGTAGAGGTAAGATCCTTGAAGCAATATTTGATAAATTTGTCCAACCGAACCTTGTCCAGCCTACTTTTATAATAGATTATCCAAGGGATATATCCCCACTTGCAAAGGAAAAAAGGGGTGATAAGAACCTGGTAGAAAGATTTGAACCCTTCGTTTCTGCTTTTGAAATTGGAAATGCATATTCTGAGTTAAATGATCCTATTGAACAGAGAAAAAGATTCGAAGAACAGATGAAAATGAGAAAAAAAGGTGATTTTGAAACAGAGAGTTTTGATAAAGACTTTCTTAATGCCCTTTCATATGGTATGCCTCCGACCGGTGGTCTCGGAATTGGCATTGACAGGATAATTATGCTTTTCACTGATGCTCCATCCATAAGAGATGTAATCTTATTCCCTCAATTAAAAGAATGAGATTTATTCCATTTGTAGCAAAAAGATTTATAAGGGTGAAGAGAAGAGAATTTTTTCGTTCCCTTACTACGGTTTTTTCTATTTCTGGTATAACAATTGGCGTAGCCACTCTTGTAGTAGTGCTTTCAGTAATGAATGGTATGGAAGACGATCTCAGAAACAAAATACTTGGCGCAAGTGGCCATATTATAGTAACAAAATTTTATGGAGAGACTATCGATAATCCTGACTGGGTTGTAGATACATTAAAGAAAGTTACCTCTGCCATAGTCGGTTATACACCTTTTATATATACAAAAATTCTTATAAAACATAACAATGCTACAGATGGGATTATACTCCGTGGGGTGGATCCTAAGACATTTAAAGAGGTGAATATAATACCCAAAAAGATAATTTCTGGAAAATTTGAACTTGGTGAAAATGGTGTTGTTTTAGGTAACTACCTTGCAGATGGCCTTGGAGCACACATTGGTGATACAATTGAAATTTCTTCGCCCTATAGCGGCATAAAAACACCCTTTGGCCTTATTCCCTCAAGAAAAGAATGTATTGTTCGGGGGATATTTGATGCAGGTATGTACGAAATAAATGCCACGATAGCAATTGTTTCTCTTAATACAGCGAGAAATCTCTTACATATAAAGGGTGTTACTGGTATTGAATTCAACATAAAGAACATTTACAAGGCTCAACAACTATCAAAAGAATTTATACTTACACTTGGGTATCCATACAGGGTTAGAAACTGGATAAATATGAACAAGAATCTTTTTGCCGCGTTAAAACTGGAAAAAGTAACAATGTTTATTATACTCACCCTAATTGTCTTAGTGGCTGCATTTAACATAACCAGTATTCTTATAATGATTGTTTCTGAAAAAACCAGAGAGATTGGAATATTAAAAGCACTGGGCGCCACTGGTAAAAAAATAATGGGGATTTTTCTCCTTGATGGCATCTTTGTTGGAGGGTTTGGAACCTCCCTTGGTCTTTCCATTGGGTATGCCCTATGTTGGGCATTGGGTAAGTACAAATTCATTTCTCTACCTTCAGATGTTTACTTTATAGATAAACTGCCCGTGCATATGCAGATATCAGATTTTATCATTGTTGGTATATCTGCATTTTTACTTTCATTTATAGCAACGATCTATCCAGCCAGAAGGGCATCCAAACTTGATCCTGTAGAGGCAATCAGAAATGAATGAGTTACTCCTCTGTAAGGATATTAAAAAAACATACAAATCTGGAGAAGATAATATTGAGGTTCTGAAAAATATAAATCTTGTGGTCTATAATGGTGATACAATATCAATTACTGGCCCCAGTGGAGCAGGTAAATCCACCTTACTTCATATTTTAGGAGGTCTTGAAAAACCTTCGGAGGGCAGTGTTTATTTTAATAACCAGTCAATCTATAAGGGCTCTGATGAGAGAATTGCCGAATTCAGAAACAAACATTTCGGTTTTGTTTTTCAATTCCATCATCTTTTATCGGATTTTACTGCCCTTGAGAACGTTATTATTCCCTTATTGATAAGTGGCATTGAATACTCAAAAGCTCTCTCCAGAGGAGAAAAAATTCTAAAAGATCTTGAATTAAGCCACAGACTCAACCATAAACCAAATAAACTCTCAGGAGGAGAGAGACAACGAGTAGCAGTTGCAAGAGCCCTCATAAATAACCCTGATATTTTATTTCTGGATGAGCCAACGGGAAATCTTGATCCAGATCATTCGGATGAAGTCATAGAACTTATAGAATCACTAGAAAATATTACATTTATACTTGTCACTCACAATTATGAGGTTGCAAAAATAGCTAAAAGGAAGTATAATTTAGAACAGGGAGAATTAAAGGAATATGAAATGCGATAGGTGCGGTAAGAGAAAAGCAGAAATAAACTTTGTAGAGGTCACAAAAGATGGCACAAGGATTATTCACCTCTGTAAAGATTGTGCGAGAGAAATGGGAATCTTAAAGCCCCATATTGATGAAGAAAAAAAAGAAATCGATGAGAACTTTATTCCTCAGTGTCCTGTGTGCGGCCTTACATTTGAGGAATTTGAAGATACCCATATATTTGGGTGTACTACCTGCTATAATGCATTTAGACCAAAGCTATACACTATTTTTAAAGAGATTCACGGCAGCGACTATTACAAAGGGACTGGAATTAAGCAGGATGAACGCATTCTCACTATAAAAAAGAATCTAAGAATATTAAGAAAAAAACTCGAGCAATACGTAGAGGATGAAAAATATGAGGATGCAATAAAAATAAGAAACGAAATAGAGAAGTTTGAAAAGGAATTAAAAGCCAATGGAAGTTAAAGAATTCCTTTCGAATATTCCCTTTTATCTTTCTGAAGTAGGAAAATTCAATGATGTTGTCCTTTCAACGAGAATTACACTCAGGAGAAATATTGACACGTACAAATTTGTCAATAAAGCAGATCAACCACAATTAAAAGAAATCATAAATTGTTTTGAAAATTTTGATAGTTTAAGAGAAGACTTCAGTCATTTTTACAAGGCAGATGAATTGATCGCGGATGAGAGGGAGCTCCTTTATGAGCGAAACCACGTTGGTCTGGGTTTCATCTCAGAGCCTTCCAATAAGGCTATAATGATAAATAATGAGGAAAATTCAGGTATAATAATAAATGACGTTGAACATATAAAGATATATTATATATCACCAGGGCTGAATTTTGAAGACTCCTTTGAAAAGTGTTTGGGGGCTCATCTTAAAATTTCTAAGGAGTTCAAAATTGGTTTTGACAAAGAATTTGGTTATCTTACTGCATCTTCTAATTACACTGGATCAGGTTTGACTATTTCCGTTCTGCTTCATATACCTGGTCTCGTAATAGCAGAAGGAATAAGGGAACTGTCAGAGTCTCTCACAAAAAAGAGATTGTCTATTTTGCCTGCATTTGAGGAACGCGATAAGGCATTAGGTAGTCTTTTTTATCTGAGGAATAAACAAACACTTGGTATTAGCGAAGAAGATATTATAGAGATTGTAAGAAAAAATGCTGAAGACATCGTGAAAAAGGAATACAATGCACGCGCATTTTTAATGGATAACCTTCCTCTCGAAATAGAGGATAGGGTAAAAAGAGCCTACGGCATCCTGACAAATGCAAAATTATTAGAAATGGGAGAATGCCTAAATCTCCTCTCCGCTATTAGATTGGGCATCGGTTATGGAATAATAAAGGGTATAGATATACAAGAAATAAATAGACTACAGTTTTTTACCCAACCCTTTCACATAAGATTTTCCTCTGACAAAAAAATTAATCCTACCCTTGAAAATCAAAAAAGAGCTACAATAATTAGTAATAGAATAGGGAGGTAGTATGTTTAGGGATCCAAGGTTTAGCGAACAGCTACATAGAGTATTAAGTCTTGCTGAGGTTGAGGCAAGAAAGAGGAATCTTGATAAAATAACCCCGGAGATACTCTTACTTGGTATTATTTATGAGGGACAAAACCTGGGTGTTTCTATTATGAAGGATGGGGATGTTGATATCATATCACTAAGGAGAGAATTAGAACAAAATGTTGGAAATGAAGAGCTTGTAATACCCGGTTCAAGAATTGATTTTTCTAAGGATGCACTAGATGCTATGGAATTAGCAAAAAGAGAGGCAAGGCAACTTGGGCAAAATATCATTGGTGTAGAGCATTTACTCCTTGGTATTATTGGCATTCAGGATTCACTGGCAAGTGAAGTTTTATTAGAGTTCGGTCTTGATATAATGAAAGCCAGAAACATCCTCCTCACCATTCTGAATAGAAAAAGAGGAAAAGGAAGGTCTCAGAGAACGACAGCCCTTGATTATTATACCAGAGATTTAACTCAGCTTGCCGCCAATGGGAAACTTGATCCTATTATAGGGAGAAAAACAGAAATAGAAAGGGTAATACAAATACTTTCAAGGAGAAAGAAAAATAATCCTGTTTTAATAGGTGAAGCAGGCGTTGGCAAGACTGCCATTGTGGAGGGACTTGCCCAAAAAATATCACGGAACGATGTTCCAGATCCCTTATTAAACAAAAGGGTATTGAGTCTTGACCTCGCCGCAGTGATTGCTGGAACAAAATATAGAGGGCAGTTTGAAGAAAGATTAAAAGCAATCCTAAATGAAATAGAAGAATCCTCCAATATAATTCTTTTTATAGACGAACTTCATACGATAGTAGGTGCGGGAGCCGCTGAGGGAGCAATTGATGCGTCAAATATGTTAAAACCTGCTCTTGCAAGAGGAGAAATTCAATGTATTGGAGCAACAACTATGGAGGAATATAGAAAATATATTGAGAAAGATGGCGCCCTGGAAAGAAGATTCCAGATTATAATTGTAGATCCACCTACTGTAAAAGACACCTTAAAAATTCTTATAGGATTAAAGCCTCGATATGAAGAACATCATAGAGTAAAGTACTCGCAAGAAGCGCTTGAGGCTGCTGCAAAGCTCTCTGATAGATATATAAATGATAGATATCTTCCGGATAAGGCAATTGATGTTCTTGATGAGGCAGGGGCACGAGTTAAACTTGCAAACCTTAAGATGCCTGAAGAAGTTCTGAACCTTGAGGAAAAATTGAGAGATGTAAAGCTAAAATTAAAAGATGCAAGGGACAAGGGTAACTATGAAAAGGCAATTCAATTACGGGATAAAAAAGAAGAACTCGAGAAAAAAATAAACGAAAAAACAGAAAAGTGGAGATCCTCGAAAGCAGAGTTCGTCGGAAATGTCAGCGAGGAAGATATAAGGTACATTATCTCTATGTGGACTGGTATTCCACTACTTAAACTTGAAGAAAAAGAAGCGGAAAAACTTCTACGAATGGAAGAAGAATTAAAGAAGAGGATAGTGGGACAGGATGAAGCAATTGAATTCGTTGCAAAGGCAATAAGAAGAGGTAGAACAGGGTTGAAGGATCCAAGAAAACCTATTGGCTCTTTTATATTTCTTGGCCCAACCGGTGTAGGCAAAACAGAACTTGCAAGACAGCTGGCAATGTTCCTCTTCAATAGTGAGAACTCCCTTGTCAGGTTAGACATGAGTGAATATATGGAAAAATTTAATGTTTCAAAGTTAATTGGTGCTCCTCCAGGTTATGTGGGATACGATGAAGGTGGACAATTGACAGAAAAAGTAAGGCGAAGGCCATACAGTGTTGTTCTCTTTGATGAAATTGAAAAGGCCCATCCTGAGGTCTTTAACTTACTCCTTCAAATTCTTGATGATGGTATTCTTACTGATGCATATGGAAGAAAGGTCAGCTTTAAAAATTGTGTTATTATTATGACTTCAAACATAGGAACTAAGAATATTGGCAAGGGAGGCACGCTTGGGTTCAGAAGAGAAAGTGAGACCGATGTCTCTTATGATAAGATGAAGGAGTATCTAATAGAAGAACTTAAAAGAACATTTAATCCAGAATTTCTCAACAGAGTCGATGAGATTGTTGTATTTCATTCACTCGAAAAAGAAACAATGAAAAAAATAGTTGAAATCCTCTTTCAGGAAATCGCAGCTCGCATTAAAGAAAAGGGCTATGAAATTTCTCTTACTGAAGAAGCAAAAGAGCTCATCATAGAGAGAGGATTCGATCCTGTATATGGGGCACGTCCTCTTTATAGGACACTTCAGAGGTATCTTGAGGATCCATTGGCAGAAGAGATCCTAAGAGGAAAATGGCAGAAGGGTAAGAAAATCATCGTTTCAAGGCAGGGCGATAAGCTAATATTTCTCTCTTCGGAAGCTATATCTACTGAGGTATGACATTGGGGAAGAACCTTGGAATTGTTCTCCATTCCCATATTCCATATGTAATTGGTTACGGAAAATGGCCTCATGGATTGATATATCTACTCGAAGCTGCTTCAGAATCTTACCTGCCACTTTTAGATGTCCTCGAGAAATCCGAAGGTAAAAATATACTTACATTTTCTGTAACACCTGTCCTATTGGAACAGTTGAGGTCTCAACGCTTTATAAATATCTTTAGAAATTACCTCAAAGAGAGATTGCTTTCAGCAAAGGAGGACTTAAATTATTTTAATAAGTCTAATCAGATAATGTATAAGAAGGTTGCGAATTTTTGGGTAACTTTTTATTCTCATCAATTAAATTCAAACCTTGATATAGCCACCAGATTTAAACAACTCTTACATGACGAGAAAATTGATATTATCACTTCAGCTGCTACGCATGGCTACCTACCTCTTTTAGGATACGACAAATGTATAGATGTTCAAATCAGGGTAGGCGTGGAGGCATACGAGAGGTTTTTTGGTAAAAAGCCTCAAGGGATTTGGCTGCCTGAATCCGCCTATAGACCAGGTTATAGATGGAAAAACCCTATAACGGGAGAAGAGAGTAAAAGAAAAGGAATAGAGTATTTTCTATCAAAGTACGACTTAAAATTCTTTTTTGTTGACTCTCATCTTATTGAAGGTGGTGAAGCAATTGGGGTTTATTTAGAGAAATTTGAAGGATTAAGAATAATTTACGATAGAATGAAAAATGAATTAATACCAAATAAAAAACCCTTGAACATCTATCAGCCTTATCGACTGGATTCAGAAGAGAGGCCTTTATTCGTATTTGGGAGGGATAAAAAGACTGGACTCCAGGTTTGGAGTGGAGAACACGGATATCCTGGGGACGAATGGTATCTTGAATTTCACAAAAAGAAATTCCCAAGTGGTCATAGGTATTGGAGGGTAACGAACCCTAAATATGACCTTGCCGACAAAAAAATTTACGAACCTGAAAGAGTTGAAGAGAGACTCCTCAGCCACTCATCCCACTTTAAAGGTCTGGTTGAAGAAATCCTCAAGAAAGATAACAATATTTTCATAGCTGCCCCATATGATACTGAACTTTTTGGCCACTGGTGGTTTGAAGGACCTCAGTTTTTAAAAAGATTAATTGAAGGATTCAAGAATTCTTTTGTTGATTTGAACACCCCTGCTAATTACCTTAAAAATAATCAGCCTGAAGAGGTAATAAAACTTCCTGAAGGTTCTTGGGGAAAGGGAGGATTCCACTGGATTTGGTTAAACGATTCGACAAAATGGGTTTGGAAAAAGATATATGATGCGGAAAAAATTATGCTTAATGTTGCTAAAAAACAAGGAAATGATAAAGTAAAGGATCTAATGGCAAGGGAATTGTTACTTCTTGAGTCTTCGGACTGGGAATTCCTAATTAGTACATTAAGTGCCAAAGATTATGCAGAGAATAGGATCTCTGAACATTACGAAAACTTCAACAAGCTAAAATTAATGCTGGATAAGAAAAAACACAATGAAGGTGACAGAATATTCCTAAAGGAACTTGAAGATAGGAACAAAATATTTGAATTTTTAACATCAAAATATTATGTATAGCCTCCTTTTTTTGCCAATTTTAAATCTTCCAGTAGGTGAACCAACAATTGTCAATTTCTCAAAATATTTTATAGAACCTATCTCAGATATATATGTATTAGATTCCTCAAACGTAAATATATCTCCTCTGTCATCAGGGAATGTATTCTTTCTATTAAGAAAAAATATCGGAAAAGCAAAATTAAAATTTGTCTTTACTTCGGGTGGTAGTTCTGTTAAGAGTATTTTGTTATTAGTCAGCAAGGCTAAAAAAGTCCTCTTCAAATATAAATCAAAGGGCAACGAAAAAAACGTCTATCTTGCAGGAAGCTTCAATAGTTTTAATCCCCATAGCATCAAAATGGAACAAATGGGGGAATATTTTGAGAAACAGATAGAACTTATCCCTGGAACCTATCAGTATAAATTTGTTATAGATGGAAATTGGGTTCAAGACCCTGAAAACCCAAAAATGTCTCCTGACGGTTTTGGAGGGTTTAACTCGGTTGTAGAGGTTAAAGGTGATAACTTTTTCGTTAATGATATCAATGAGTCTACCTTTGCTTTTTCTAAACCAGTTACAGACGCTATTGTAATTGATGGAGACAAAATTCTTACACGAGAGAAATACTCCTTAAAAAGTGGCGTCTTGAAACTAAAAATTGGAATTGGTAAACATTTCTTTCGAATAATCGGCATAGACAATGCAGGCAATCCGTCTCTCCCATTTGCCTTTGCGTTTCCCAAAAATGATTTCAAAGGAAGAATTATCTATTTTGCGATGACGGATAGATTTTTTGATGGAAAAAAAGATAATGATAGACCCGTGAGGGATGCTGAAGTTGACCCCAGGGCAAATTTTATGGGTGGGGATTTTGTTGGAATTACAAAGAAAATAGAGAGTGGATATTTCGATTCTTTAGGCGTAGGTTTACTCTGGATATCTCCAACTATTAAAAATACTGATAAGGCATACAAGGATGTCCTTCCACCACATAGAAAATTTACTGGTTACCACGGATATTGGCCTGTAGATTTTTACAACATTGACGATAGATTTGGAACAATGACAGAATTACAAAAACTGGTAAAAACTGCACATAAACATAAAATCCTTGTGTTTCTTGACATGGTTTTTAACCATACTCATATTGAAAACCCCATTTACAAAAAACACAAAAATTGGTTTACTTCCCTGATTTTACCTGATGGGACCAAAAATATTAGACAGTTTGATAAATATCCGTACACAACATGGTTTGATATTTTTCTTCCATCCTTTGACTACGAAAATTCAGATAGTGCTATTCAATATATGGTAAAGTATGGAGTATATTGGATTACAAAAACGAACGCAGATGGGTTCAGACTCGATGCTGTAAAACATATCCCCCATAAATTCTGGAGAGATTTAAGGTGTGCCATTCAGAAAAAATTTAAGAAGAGGGTATGGTTCATAGGTGAAACGATCTCTTCAAGAGATAAAATATTGGATTGGATTTCGCCTGCAGAACTTGATGGACAATTTGATTTTCCTCTCTATTGGGTAATTAGAGATTGTTTTGGTAATAATAAAAGTTTTAAATACTTGGCACAGGAAACTATGGAATCAATAAACAAATTTTCTACGGGTATTTGGGCACCTCTTATGGGCACTCACGATTTTGGTAGGTTTATAAGCCTTGCCAATGGAGACCTTAATGGGAATGAGAAGAAAATTGCCTTTTCCAATCCCCCGGGTATACCGAAAAAAAAGGCTTATAGGATGACTGAACTTGCTTTTGCTTTTCTACTTACACAATCAGGCAATCCGCTAATATACTATGGAGACGAAATTGGACTTCCTGGTGCTGGAGATCCAGATAATAGGAGAATGATGAAATTCAATCGCCTTAGTGATAACGAAATAAAATTATTCTCCTCAGTAAAAAAACTCGGCAAGGCGAGAGAACTTCATCCCTCGCTTTCAAGGGGAAGATTCTTCCTTCTAAAGACAGACGATAATTACATCATATATCTAAAAAAATATTTTAGTGATATGGTAATAGTAGGAATTAACAAGAGTAAAAATGAGATAAAAGAAGATGTAAAATTCCCAGAATTCCTTGGAAAGCATCCCATACAATTATCCATTCCACCAGAGTCATTTATTCTCCAATCATTATAGACGTTTCCGATAAGTATGCATAAAATCTATTATTGACAATATCATATTTACATATATAATACACAAAGGAAGATAAATGAAGATATTATTGATAAATCCTCCTACATTTGATCTTTATTCAGAAGTCGGTGCAGATATGCCCCCTCTTGGACTTGCATATATTGCCGCAGTTCTCAAAAATGATAATTATGATGTTGAAATTCTCGATAAAAATGTTGATACTACTCCTATAAACTACTCCGACTACTCTATCGTTGGAATTTCATCTTTAACTCCAACATATCCCGAGGCATTAAAAATAGCAAAAGAGGCAAAGATGAGTGGTGCTACTACAGTTATGGGTGGCTACCATGCTACCTTCCTGGACGAAGATGTGCTTAATACAGGATTGATAGATTACGTAGTCAGAGGCGAAGGCGAATATGTCTTCCGCGATTTAGTCAAACACATTGAAAAGAAAAAGCCAATAGAAGAAATCAATGGTATTTCTTATAGATCCAATGGTAAAATCTTAAGGACTCCTAATGCGTTACCGCCAAATCCAATTGATGATCTTCCCTTTCCTGCAAGAGAATTGCTAAAGCTAGATAAGTACCACACGCACTTAAATGAAATGCCTATGACAACAATGATAACTTCAAGGGGTTGTCCATTTAATTGTTTTTTCTGCTCTTCTTCTCTATTCGGGGGGAGAAGATGGAGGGCACGCTCTCCAGGGTCAGTTGTAGATGAAATTGAACAATTAAAATATGTGTATGGCTATAAAGCAGTGGACTTCATGGATGATAATTTTACACTTAGCCCTGAAAGAACTATTGCTATAAGTGAAGAGATAATAAAAAGAAAACTGAATATATCCTGGTGGGCATTGTCTAGGGCAGATATTATTGTTAGAAACGAGGATATGGTGAAAAAAATGGCAAAATCAGGTGCTTATATGATATTTATAGGTATGGAGAGCCCAGATGATACAATTCTGAAATTCTATCATAAAAAAGAAGGTAAAGAAATCTTTATAAAGGCAGTCAGGTTACTAAAAAAATATGGTATAAGAGTTTGGGCATCATTCATGTTTGGGGCTGTTTCAGAGACAAAGAAGATGATTAATAAAACGATTTCCTTTGCAAGAAAGCTCAAGGCGGATGCTGCACAATTTTCAGTTCTTACACCGTATCCAGGAACTGCGCTTTACGACTTCGTAAAGGATAGAATTTTTATAAAGGATTGGCATCTATTTGATGGTATGCACAGTGTTTTTAAGACAGATTATCTCACACCAAGGGACCTCAGTTATTTGACCTCCAAAGCCTACGCATTATTTTATCTGAGGCCATCATGGCTCACAAAAGAAATTTTTAGGGCAATAAAAAAACATAGACTTATCTGGACACTCCGCAATTATCCACAAAAACTGATAAAACTACCGCGTCGATTTCTCTCAAAATCTTGATCACTCTACGCAAGAAGTACTGCAATTATGCCTACAAGAAAAATACCGTCGAACACCCCAGCTCCTCCTATACTCATAACACCTACTCCCATTTTTGTGACATCTTTGAGATGTAAAAGATCTGCACCAATCAATGTTCCTATCACGCCACTAATATATGCAAGGGGAGCAGGATTCTGGGGGAACAAAAGAAGGCTAATAATTGCACTGAATATTGGCGGGACCAGTGCAGGTAGTGTTATCCCTATTCCTGTTACAGGCTTTGCTATAAAGTAAGCAATGGCTGTTATAATCCCTGTTGCAACTATAATTCTCCAGACAGGGACAAATCTGAATAAGTATATTGACAATAGCATAGGTATTATTGCTCCACCTACATTGATAGCAATCACACTATAACTTATTGATTTTGGAAAACCCAGGTATTTTTTGATAAAATAATCAGTATTATTTGAAATCACATTGTATTTTTTTACGATAGGGATGTTTATACCACTCCCAATTAGAGAAATTGCGTATATTAAAATTCCCATAGAAGGAGAGAGACCAAGCTTGGAAAATACTGCACCTGCTATCCCAAACTGCAGCATTATAAGAAAAATGGGGAAAAGAAGCACAAAGAGAATGAATACTATTATCGAGAGAGGTAAAAAAAACATAATATAAAATAGGGGGCAAAAGCCCCCTATTGTCTTATTGATTTGGACATCTTTCTTTTAATATCTTGTAGTATTTCTCCCCCAATTTTCTCTGACCCTGGTCGCTATAACACTGAACAATTATCTTTATCGCCTCACAATTATTTGGGTTTTTCTCCAGTGCCTCTTTTGATACACTTATCGCATTAGTATAATCCTTTAGTTGGTAATAAGCTAATCCAAGCCTGTTATATGCATCATCATTGGGGACACCATTTTTATTGTAAAGTTCAATAGCCTTTTTAAGTGGCTCTATTCCTTCCTTGATTTTTTTCATATTGAAATATGTTATTGCCAGATCATGGTATGCAGAAGCATTCGTAGAATCAATTTCGATTGAGCGTTTGAATGCATTCACAGCCTTTTCCATTTCACCATTTCTTAAATAACCATAACCAAGAATAAAAAAGAAACTTGAATTCGTTGAATCGAGTTCCGTTGCTTTTTCTAAGTATGGAATACTCTCTTTAATTTTGTTATTATTAATATAATAACCTCCTATTTTTTGATATGCCAGGGCATTTTTTGGGTCAATCTTTAATACTTCCTTATATTTTTCCATTGCTCCCTTCTCATCACCCATAGCGTTCAAAATGGAACCATAGAGAAGATATGTATCAGTTTTTTCTTTTTTATTGCTTGCAATTTTGAGAGCATCCTCCACATATTTCTTAGAATTTTCATAATCTTTTTCTTTAAAGCACATTAGACCTGCATTATAATATGCAATCCAATATGGATTTGGTATAGATTTCTCCGCTTTAATTTCTTTCGCAGTTTCTTCTTTATTGAGCTTATAAGCCTTATCAAAATTCTCTGCTGCTTCCTTCCACATATTTTTATCTCCGTAGGTTCTCCCTAACCAGAGGTAAGCCTTTGCATTCTGAGGTTCTGCTTTTATTGCCAGTTTAAACTGCTCAATCGCCTTATCATACTGACCAGATTGCCTATACACTTTCCCTGCAGTAAGGTACTGGCTCTCACAACCTCCACCAACGAATAAAAAACCAATGAAAATAACTGTGACTAACAACAAAATATTCCTTCGCATATAGCCTCCTTTTTTACTGTAATTTATTTTTTATGTTCCAAAAGTCAAGTCTAAAATTCTGTAGTGTGATGAAGACAGACATATTTTTGTCTATTGACATTGGCTTTGAACTATGGTAATTATTAAGATATGGGAAAAGATATAATTATGACAGAGACCCTCGGTAACAGTCTCGAAAGGGTAAATATTATTACAAATGCAATTATCAATTTTCTTTCAGAGGTTTCTTCAACTGGTTTTAAAAGTTCTTCACTTGCTCAAAACTTAAAGGATAAACTCAACAGTCTATTTGTATCGTTGCAGCTGCTAAATGAAGCCATGGGGGCTATATCATCCACTGCACAAAAAAGTAAAATTACTATATATAAAGTATTAAGCCAACTCAAGGAGGTAGTTGAAATTATAAAAAACATCTCAGGAACAGCTATAGAAACAACAAAAAGCATTGGAAACTTAAAGGATGAGAGTGAAAAAATTACATCGCTTTTAGGCTCTCTGGAAAAATTAAATAGTGTTAGTCTCGATACTGCAAGAAATGCAGAAATAAAAGCTTATCATTCGGGAATTCATGGTAAAGGATTTGAGATTGTCGCAATGGAACTCTCCAAGTTTACTAGCACATCTTCAGACATTGTAAACAAAATAATGTCAAATATTAATAGTATAGATGAACTTTCTAAGTCTATCAATGAATCCATTGAGAAAATTAATGCACCAGTAGAAAACATTCAAGAAATTTTTGCAGGCGTAAATGATGAAATAAACCTTTTAAATGAGAATTTCAAAAATATGGAAAACACCACTTCAAGCATAAAAAAACAGGGCGAAAATGAAGAAAAAATACGCACAGATATTTCAGGTATGATAGAAAACTTGATTGCTATATCTCAAAAATTACTATTAAATTCAAATCGAGCAAACTTTGTTGCCTCCCAGAAGGAGTCAATGGTAGAAATTCTTATGAAATATGGTAAAAACATATTGCCCAGTGCGGCTGATGAATTTGGCACTAATGATATTGCGATAGAACAGCTACAAAAGAGTATGGAAAATTTTATAATTATATTGAAAAACATTGAAGGTGAGATAAAAACCTTGGAAATTTTAAAGATGAAAAAGGTTATTGAATCAGAACCTGTAGAAAACCTGGAGATTGTGCTAAGAAATCTGGATGAAATGGTAGCAAACCTGAAGCAATACTCTGAAAATTCTATGAAAAATAATGAAAATATTGAAAAATTCATAATTGCTTTAAGTTCAATTATTGATGATTTAGAAATATTCCTTAAAGAGATTCGGATAAAAACAGAGGAGACTAACGATACACTGTCATCTCTAAAAAAAATGAATATAAATATCTTAAATATTGTGGAAAATCTTAGAATTCTCTCTTTATATGCCAAACTTGAAGCAGCAAGGGCGGGACAAAACTCACTTATGGTTATTGTGGAACAGATGGAGAACCTTACAGATAAATTTAAGGGTATGTCCGTTAAACTTAATAACTTCGTTAAAATTATAAACAGAGAGTTCAGAAAAGCTTCACAATATCTAAACATTTTAAAAAATGCAGCTGCAAAAGGGAAAGAGAACGTAGAAAAATCATCAATGACCCTTAAGGAAAATAAAGAGAACCTAAACTATATGATCCAAATTACTGAAGAATTAAGACAGTCTATGAGTACTCAAAGAGATCTGATCCAGATAATATCCAGTACTGTTAGGGAATTCTCGGAGATAATTGTTGGCATTGCTTACAATTTTAAAGATGTCGTTAAACAAATAGATGAAGAGAAAAAAGTGACTTTTGGAATCATCGATGAGATAAAATCGTTTGCACTATTAGAAAAAAAACATAGTGGAGTATTAAAAGTCGATTTAGGGGGTGATCCTATAACATTAGATCCAGCTCAAATTGGAGACACCACCTCTAATAAAGTAGCTCACCAAATTTATAGAGGTCTATTCGAGTTTGGCCTTGGCACTTCTGTTTTTCCTTCCCTCATTGAAGAAATGAAATTGTCGGATAACACTACTAGACTCCAGCTAAAGATTAAAAGGGGGATCAAAGACCATTCTGGAAGGAATATAGGTGTAGATGAAGTGGTTTACTCACTCAAAAGAGTTCTTTCTGCGTCTAATGCTTTTTTCTTTGATGCGGTCAAAAGTATAGAGGCTGCAGAAAATCAGTTCATTGAGATAGAACTCAAATATCCTTATATACCAATTTTTGCAAACCTCGCAACAATCGGAGGCTCTATATTACCTGAATACTCAAAAGATTTTATATCAAGCCCTGTTGGAACAGGTCCATTTCGTCTTTTGTCATGGGAAAGGACTAAGAAAATTGTATTTGAACCATTTGAGGAGTACGTGCTTGGTTCTCCTTTCCTTGAAAGACTCGAATTTATCATTACAGACAAAACCCAGAGAAGTATTGACCTTTTTAGGGAAGGGATTGTTGATATTGCTAATATTTCCCTTTCAAGTGTTGTAGAAGCAAGGAAAAATCCAGAACTTTCTCCATTTTTAACTGAGGGTAGTTTACTTGACATTCAATACCTCGGTTTTAATTTTCAAAAGAAAGATTTGCCCTTCTCAGACAAAAGAGTGAGACAAGCAATGAACTTTGCAGTAGATAGGAATAGAATGATCAAAAATCTTGACAATGGACTTGGCACACCTGCAAATGGAATATTCCCCCCTGCTATGGATGTGTATAATCCACATCTGGACATTTACTCTTTTAACCCTGAAAAAGCTATGGATTTACTCAACGATGCAGGGTATCCTAACGGTCTTCCAGATACATATCTTCTTGATATAAGTGATACTAATGCTAATATAAAAAGAGGGGAATATTTAATAGAAGAATTCAAAAAAATCGGAATAAATATTGAATTAAATGTTTTCCCCTGGAAGGAGTTTTTAGAAAGAATACATAAAGGAAAACATCAATTATTTATTCTTGGATGGTCTTCTGACAATGGTGATCCTGATAATTTCCTATATCCTTTATTTCATTCAAAAAATGCAGGTGATCCTGGGAACAACACCTTCTATAATAACGCAGAAGTGGATAAACTGATAGAGGAAGGAATGAGGGAGATAAATCCTAAGAGAAGAATCGAAATATACCGGAAGGCAGAAGAAAAAATTGTGGAAGATGCACCCTGGGTTTTCTTATATCATGGGGTGAATATATTCCTTGTAAGAAAAAATGTGCAAGGATTTATTCCTCATCCTCTTGGATTTGATAGGTATAACTACGTAAGGGTAAAGTAAAATGGAAATATTAATTTTTTCACTTAACAGGGAAAGCTTTGGTGTAGAATTAAAAAAAGTCAAGGAGATTGTTGAAGATTTCAAAATTGTGCATGTTCCTCTGGCACCATCCTATGTTGAAGGATTGACAAACATAAGAGGCGAAATTATTCCTTTGTTCAATCTCGCAAAAAGATTTAACTTAAAGAACGACGAATATAGCCTTGCATTAATTTTGGAGTCAGAAGAAGGACCAATAGGTTTGCTTGTAAAAGAAATAATAGGGATAGAAGATATTCCAGAGAAAAAAATCAAAACGTCCAGGGCCTCTATGAAAGAACTAACAAATGTAGAATATTTGAAAGGCATTGCAAAAGTAGACAAAAAGACCTATCTTATAATAAATACAAGAAAATTAATAGATAAAGGAGGATAAATGGCTGCTAAGGTACTAATTGTAGATGATGCAATGTTTATGAGAAAAATGTTAAGTGATATACTTAAAAAAGAGGGATATGAAATTGTTGCTGAAGCAGAGGATGGACAGGATGCTGTAGAAAAATTTAAAGAGTATAAACCTGATCTTATTACAATGGACATAATTATGCCGGATATGAGTGGAATTGACGCTGTAAAAGAGATTATAAAAATAGATCCAAATGCGAAAATAATAATGGTCAGTGCGATGGGACATCAGACTTTAGTCATAGAAGCTATTCAGGCAGGTGCAAAAGATTATGTGGTAAAACCTTTCCAACCCTCAAGGGTATTGGAAGCAGTGCAGAGGGTGTTGAAATTATAATATGAAGGATTCCTTAGATTCTTACAAAAAATTATTCATCAGCGAGGTTAGCTCATATATTGAGAAGCTTAACAATTATGCCATCTCTCTGGAGAAAAAATCACATTCGCCTCAAATTATTGAAGAGTTGTTTAGAATTTTTCATACAATAAAAGGAATGGCGGCCAGTATGGGTTATAAAAAGATGGTTGATACTGCTCACTCCCTCGAAAATATTTTATATAAAATTAAAGAAGGTAAAATAACCCCTGAAAGAAACATTGTAAATAAGATACTACAAGGTGTAGATATAATAGAAAAAGAAATTGCACTAATAAGCAAAAATGAATCAGTAAAAAGTACCCAAGAAATTAAATTCAGGTTGAAAAATACTACACCGATGCCTAATGCAAGAGGAATGGTAATACTCAATCTAATTTCAAAAAAAACAAAATTGAACTCATCATCTCCATCTATAGCCGATCTAAAAAGCAAAACTGACGATTACTTTGAATATTCCATCATAGTTGAGGATGTAAATTTAGCCAAAGAAATATTATCAAATATATCGGATGTGGAGATCCTTTCAGATGTAACCCCTAAAGAGGAGGAAACGCTTACATCCAAAAAACTAAAAGAAATAAGAGTTGAGGTTGAAGAATTGGACAAATTACAAAATATTATTTCTGAATCGATTATCTCTAAAGAACGAATCTATAACTTAGCAGTTGAATATAGGAATGAAGCGCTTCAAGATGCAATAGAAAATCACTCGAAAAATATTACTCAACTCAAGGATGTTATAATGAAGATCAGAATGGTACCTCTTTCTACCCTCTTTGATAGACTCCCCAGATACGTTCGAGATCTTGCGGAAAATTTAAAAAAGCAAGTTCACTTTGAAATAATTGGAGGAGATATAGAACTTGATCGATCTTTAATTGAAAGTATATCGGATCCAATGATACATATCTTGAGGAATTCCATAGATCATGGTATTGAGTCTCCTGAAGAAAGAAAAAAACAAGGTAAATCACCCGCTGGAAAATTACAATTGAAGGCAGAAAGGGAAAAGGGATATATAAAAATATCAATCATTGATGATGGTCGCGGGATAGATACTGATAGTATTCTTGACAAAGCGGTCAAAATAGGAATAATAAAAAATTCTGAAAGGGAGGATATTCCGCAGGCTAAGGCCTTTTCATTTCTATTTCTACCCGGTTTTTCTACCAGGGAAGATGTAAGTAAGGTTTCAGGAAGAGGGGTTGGGCTGGATGTCGTAAAAAATACCATCAGAAAGATTGGAGGGACAGTAGAACTTTCTTCTAAAAAAGGCATTGGGACCACAGTAATTACTAGAATTCCTCTTACTATGGCAATAATTAAGGCGTATATTGTTCAATCAGGTAAGGATCTTTTCGCAATTCCTATGACATTTTTAGAGGAAACAGCAAATTTTTCTGGAGATGCAATTTCTTATATACATAATAAACCTGTTTTCATTCTAAGAAAAAAAGTCTTACCTGTTTACTTTTTAAGTAAGCTATTCGGTGAAGAAAATGGTATAAAGAAAGACTCTTACCAATCATTAATAATAAATCTTGAAGGGAAAAATTTAGTGTTGGTTGTTGACAAATTAATAGGATCTTCAGATATTGTGGTAAAACCTGTACCGTTTATATTAAGAAGAATAAAAGAGTATACAGGGGTCACAATATTAGGTGATGGCAAACCTTGTATGATTTTAGACGTTCCAAATCTGGTATAGAAAGGGGGAAAAATTGGAACTAAATGAGTTAGAGTATTATCATCTTGATGGAATTAAAGAAGCCGTAACCATTGGGAGTGGACACGCTGCAACTGCTCTTTCTCAGATGATAGGTAAAAACGTCTTTATAAAAGTTCCCGAAGTCAAAATTTTAAAGATCGAAGAGTTTGCTTATATTCTTGGTGAAAAACCACCAATCGTTGCGGCAACGCTGACGAATTTCTTTGGTGACATTACTGGTAGAAATTTACTCATATTTCCAGAAAAAAATGCGAGATTAATAATTGATGTTCTCCTTAATAAAAAGCCTGGTGAGACAAAGACATTTGGAGAAATGGAAATATCCTCAATAAAAGAAGTCGCTAATATTATTACAAGTTCTTACCTTGGTGCAATTTCTGAATTTCTGAAGATTATGGTATTGCCATCCGTTCCTTCCTTTGTTCTTGATGATGTAGGAGCTATTACTTCTTCTGCCTATCTCGAATTTGCTGATGGGAGAGAATATGGATTCTGTGTAGAAACAAATTTCTATTTTACTAAAGAAGATTTGAAACTGGACGGGTTTCTCCTAATGATCCCAGATAAAAATGGATTAGAGACAATGCTAAAAAATATGGGGCTTATATAATATGCCAATAAGCGATGAAGAAAAGCAGATACTGAAACTCTTTGCAAAAAAAATAAACCAAGATGATCCTGGTGCCCACAACAACCTTGCAGTGGTTTACTTTAATAAGGGGCTATATGATGAGGCTATTGAAGAATTAAAAAAAGCCCTTCAGATCGATCCTCATTTCACCCTTGCAAAAAACAATCTGGAATATGTGCTAAAGAATAGTGGTTATTATGATAAAACAATACAAAAACTCGAAAAAAAATTGAAAGATGAACCAGAGAACTATTACCTTTTTAAAGAAATTGCAGAGGCATATAAAAATTCAGGTGAATATTTTAAATCTATCCAATACTTTAAAGGCTATCTATCAAAAATTCCAGGAGATGTTGAAACACTGAAAAATCTTGGTATATCACTCAAGGCAATCGGCTTATATGATGAAGCTGTTGAAGTATTCAGAAGGGCGTTAAATATTGATAAAAATAATTTTGAAATACACAAGCATCTGGGGGAAGTCTACTATAATTTAGGAATACTCAATAGAGCGATCAGCGAGTTTCGAAAATCCATTAAGATTAACCCTGATTGTGCAGAATGTCATTTTCTTCTTGCTTTTGTCTATGGTGAAAAAGGTGATATTGAAAAGGCAAAAAAGGAGACCAAACTTGCTATAAAGTTAAATCCTATCTATGCAAAGACCCAGGCAAACCTTGGAATTGATTTTTACAAACAGAAAGGATACAAGGAGTTCATCGATGTGCAACAAAAAAAAGTAAGTAAAAATCCCTTCCTTTCCCATTATTCCTTAGGTATTGCTTTTCGTAATAAAGGATTATTCAGTGAGGCTCTAAGAGAATTTGAAAAATCATTAGAAATTGAACCTGGAAATATACTGGTAAAGAAACAAATGGGCGAAATATATTTACTGAAGAATGAAAATAATAAGGCAATAGCAGAATATACTGAGGCAATGAAATCTGACCCTCATTCTCCGAAGATTCCAAACGATATAGGTGTGGCTTGCCATAGACTTGGCAAACTGCAGGAGGCACTTTCCTGGTATAAGAAGGCAATTGAAATTGATCCTGGCTATGCTATTGCTTATAATAATATTGGTATAGTTTATTATCATCTTGGGAAAAAAGAGGAGGCAATAAAGAATTTCAAGAGGTCAATAGAAATAACACCTGAATACTCTGATGCGTATATTAATCTTGGGCTTGTTAAAATGCAGGAAGGAGAGTCTGAAGAGGCAGAAAAACTCTTCAAGAAAGTGATTGAAATGAGGGAGGACTATCCTCTTGCATATAATTATGTAGGTTTAATTTATTTGAACGAAGGAAGGTTTGATGAGGCCATTTTCAACTTTAAAGAAGCTATAAGCAGGGATCCACAATTTGCTGAGGCGCACTATAACCTTGGATTTGCCCTTTCACGTATAGGTAAATATGATAAAGCCCTTGAAGCAACTAAAAAAGCACTTGAGATTAACCCTTATTATACAAGTAATAGGTTCAAATTGGGAATAGATATCTTTTCCGAAAAGCTTGATATACTTATATCAAGAGAATTAACCCAGGAAATGGAAATGCGGGAATCCGGTACACCCGCTGAAAGCGAAGAAAGTCTATTTAACGAAATATTTACTGAGGAAGAGCCAAAAATCGATATAGAAGAAAATTATAGACTTGCTGAAGAGGCTTACAATGCAAAAAATTATGATACTGCAGTGGAAAAACTACAAGAAATCATTAGGGTAATCCCCGAAGATACAAAGTCTTCATTAATGCTGGCTAGAATATATAGAATAAAAGGCCTATATGGGGAAGCCAAAGATATCCTCAAGAGAATAGATCCAGATAATGTTGAATCACTAAAAGAACTTGCAAGGTTATACATAGATCAAGAAAATACCCTTGAAGCAAAAACGACTGTCCAAAAAATAATAGAGAAAACACCAGATGATATAGAGGGCTATAAATTACTTGCGAACCTCCAAGAGAGGGTAGGTGAAATTAACGGTGCAATAAAAACCTTAAAAAAACTCCTTAACTATGATAAAACATCCGACACCCTCAAAAAACTTGCAAAACTTCTAATTAAAAAAGGGGCATACAACTCTGCAAAGGACTATTTAAAAGAGGCAATCAATTCAAAAAAAGATGCTGAAGCATTTTATCTAATGGGAGAAATACTATCAAAGGAAGAAAATTACCTTGATAGTAAATCTTTCCTTCTTGAATCATTAAAATTAATGCCTGACTACCCAAAGGCAATGAAACTTCTTGTAAAAATCCATTATGCACTTGGTGAGTATGAAAATGCAATCAAACTCTTAACTAATTTAGAAGAAAAGGTATACGGCGACAGCGAAATATATGTTCTTGAGGGTATGCTTAACAGCAAAACTGGCAAGGGGAAAGAGGCAATAAGATCATATATGAAAGCAATAAGCATAGACGAAGAAAATGAAACTGCCTATCGTCTTCTCGCTAAACTTTTAACAAAATTAGGCCAATTTCAAAATTCCATTGAGGTATGGAATACTATTATTAGTAAATGGCCCGATTCCAAGGCTGCAAGGGAAGCAAAAGAAGCAATCAATGCTGCAAAGAAATTACTTAGGGTAATAGGAGAAACCTAATGGCTATTGAGGGACCGATAAAAGAACTTAGCCTTTTTGAGTTATTCCAGCTAATTTCATTTGCAAAAAAAACTGGAATACTAAAAGTTATAGATAACTCCCAAAAAGAGTACAAACTCTATTTTAAAAATGGAAATCTCTCTTATATGGATGTGGATAATACAATAAGACAAGAATTTATAAAGAGAGATATAATTAAAGAGAACGAAGTAGGCAAAAAAAATCTCATCTCTTTTGTTCTCTCGGACAAAAGGATTCTTCCACGGGAAGTAAAAGATTTTCTTAAAAATATCGTTGTTAATAAGGTCTATGAGTTACTAAAACTGAGCGATGGCTATTTTTCTTTTGTTGAAACTGACTTCGAGATTCCTGGAAGAATTAATCTTGGCCTAAAAGCAGAAAATCTAATAATGGAAGGGGCAAGAAGACTGGATGAAATTACAAGAATGGAAGAGGCGATATCCCCTGAAAATAGATTGAGTCTTTCAAAGGAGATAGAAAAAAAACCCTATATTCATCTTGAACCTCAAGAATGGAGAATTATGTCATATATAGATGGTAATCGCACTGTTAAAGATATAATTAACCTTACAGGAGATGAATTCACTACAGTAAAAATTCTATACGGTTTGTTAATGTCAGGAATCGTTGTTAAAAAGAAAGAGGAAAAAAGAAAACAAATAACTGAAAAACATCAAGAGTCAGAAAATAATATATTACCTGAGATTAACACTCTATGGAAAGAAAACAAATATGCTGAAGGTATAGAATATCTTTCTAAATTATTGGAAGATCACCCAATGGATCCAACTATTCTGTATAATCTTGGCTTCTTCTATACTATGTCAGGTAATTTCTATAATGCGATCTCTATCTGGAATAATTTTATAGCAATTTCGAAGGATGAAAAAATCAAGGCTGAAATCAGAGAAATATTAAATATATTAAAGGAACTTTCGAAACGACTTATTAAAAGGGAGGTAAACATTGGATGAAAATGGTTTAAAAAATGCCCCTGGTTCTCTTGCTGTATTAACATCTCTTGCTGACCTTTATTTGCAGAGCGGTCTTGTTGATCAAGCTGTTGAGCTACTTAAATCTGCAATAGAAAATAACCCTTCTTATATTCCTGCCTATCAAAAATTAATAGAGTCATACCTTCTCAAAGGGAATATAAATATGGCGAAATCACACCTTAGTAAGGCACTTAGAATTGATCCAGAAAATAAACTTCTACTTACTATAAAAGAGAAGGTATTCAAAGAACAAGGCGAAACAAGCTCTAATATTGCCGAAAAACTATCTACAGAAACTCAGCAAATTAAAGCAAAAGAAACTCCCCCATTAGAGGAAAGACACGAAGAAGAAAAAGAAGCAACCGAAGAAGCCATTAAAAAAGGGCAAAAAGTATTGACAGAAAAGGAAGCTGACCCCATCAAGATGATCTTAAATCCATTATTTTCAATAGAAGAAATTCTCGGAACAATTCTCTCGGATGACTCGGGTTTATTAATTTCACAGGTAGTTAAAGTCCCAATAGATACCGAAAGCACAGGTGCCCTTATTTCATCAATCCTATTAGAAACAATGGAAACAATCAAAAAGATAAATCTGGGGGATCTAGAATATCTCATTTTTGAACTTCCAAAAGGTAAAATCTTTGTACTCGCTTCTCCACCTTTAGTTTTAACTATCCTTACTGGAAAAAATATCCAGCAAGGGATCGTTTTATTAGAAGCAAAAAAAACACTTATGCGTTTAAAAGAGAGCCTGGGGGTATAAATGGATGAAGTAATTGAAGAAATTATATCTATTCCCGGTGTTTATAGTTGTTCAATTATATCTTACGATGGAATAGTAATAAAATCATTGTCTAAAACTGATATGGATGAAGAGTTGCTCTCTGCCTTAATAGCGAAAATTGCAAAAGATGTAATCAATAAAATTGAAATAAAGAAAAATGTGCTAACAACAATAAAGGGCTCAAGTGGATTTGCATTAATGGTGACAAAAGAAAACTTTATCGTTGGCGTTGTTACATCTTCAGATGTCAACATTGGCGATGTAAAAATAAAGATGAAGGAAGGAGCCAAAATACTTGAGGGTATCTTATAGTGGCGGAAGAGATAATACTCTCAAAAAAAGTTTCAGAAAATATTAACTCGATTTTAAAGGAATATGTCAGTAATACAGGTGTTAGATGCGTATTGTTGATCTCAAAGAGTGGACAACTTGTAAGCGAAAATGGTTTTACAAGTGGATTGAAAGTGCTGTCAATTGCAGCCTTGATTTCGAGTGTTTTTAACTCTTCTCAAAAATTGGCTTCACTACTTAAAGAAAAAATGAAAGAGTTTTTTATTGAAGGCACGACCTGGAATATACACTATTTGCAGGTTACCAAGGAATTGGTATTTGCTTCTTTGTTCAAAAAAAATATTCTACTGGGTGTTGTAAAAGCTGAATCAAAACATGTCTCAAAACAAATTAATCGAATTCTTCAAAATGCTTCAAAACCTGTTAAAGGAGTAACCCATAGTGAAGAAGGAGACGAAAAAAAGATTTATGAATTTATAGGGAGACTTCTTCAGGAATAATGAGAAGACTTATACTTTTACTTGTTTTTTTAGGCTTTATTATTTCAATTACATTATTCTACCCCAAAATCCATAGAAAAATAGAAAGAAATCTAACATCCTTTATTCTATCAAAATTGCCAGCAAAAAGTTCTATAGGTGAACTGCATTGGAATATATTTTCAGAACTTAACATAAAAGAACTAAAAATTGGAGATAACATTTTTATTGATAATTTTTCTGCTCATTATCTTCCGACTATTGTAAAACGGAAAATCAAGAATATCTCAATTGATGGAATTAAATATAAATATACCAAAGGCAAAAATAAAAAGAAGGAAAGAAAAAGTTGGTCACTACCAACTAAATTTAGTATAGGAGAAATAACCATTGTTAACGGAAAATTACAATTTGAATCCCATATCCTCCGTATTAATGGAATGGTTTCTGCTATCTCTACTGGGAAAGAATTAAATCTCAGCATCAAAAACATGAATGGTTATCTTGATTCTATCAATGTTAAACAAATTAAAGGTGATGTATCATTTACAAAGACAACGGCATTTTTTAATATTTATAATATACGGTCAGGTAATACTGTTATCTCAGCAAAGGGAAATATAGATAGTTTCTACGTAATGGGAAATATTGATCTTTCTATACTTAATTTTTTCACAGGAAGAAATCTTGAAGGCAATGTATTAATTTCATTAAATAAATACGGAAAAAAATATGAATTCAAGGGTAGTTCTAAATTTGTAAAATATGAAAATTATTCATTGGATTCACTTCGATTCTCCGGTAAGACAGATAAAAACTTTGCTACATTTATTTCTTTTGACAGTAATGGTTTAAATGGTACAATTTCTTTAAACAAAAGAGTAGATGCTTCTCTAAATCTTGATAACCTAAATCTCAATGCCCTATTAAAATCTTTACCCTCTTCTAATTTATATGGGAAAATAGACATCTCGTATAAAAAATTAAGTGAATTTTCCCTTACAGGAAATCTTAATGGATTTATTGAGCATTATCCCTTGAGTAAATTAAATCTTGAAGTCAAGGGTTTAGGAGAGTCCCTATATGTAAAAAACTTCAAAATAATCTCACCTTCCGGTAACATTGAGTCAAAACTCGTAATAAGCAGAAAAGATTTCAAAGGAAATGGTTTGCTCATCTGTAAAAATCTTGAAATACCTCCATTTAGTAGATTCGCTCCTCTTGATTCAGGATTAATTGGAATCGAAGCCAAGTTATCGCCTTCAGGGCTGTCTGGAATATACTGGATAGAAAAGGGGAAAAGTAAAACAATTAGTTTTGAATATCTTGGAGGTAACATCGAACTTTCCTCTCTGTTTCCTCCACGAGGTCACATCGATACCTATCTCCAAAATATAAGATGGAAAAATTTATCATCCTCGATATCTTATGTTTCAGCCGATATAGACAATAACCAATTATCAGCACGTGGATTGATAAAATCAGGCAAGGGAAAATTAAGATTCCTTACAGATTTTGATTTTGATTCTTTAGCCTTCTCATTAAAGGAATTGAGCCTGGAGATCCCTGGGGATACGATCATTCTTTCCTCCCCGACAAGGATAATTTTAAAAAATAAACTGAATATGACGAATTTTAATATGTCTGACAATCACAATTTTAATTTTTCTGCATCAATAACAACAAAAACAAATGGACAATTGAATGGGGACTTAGCTGTAACTAACCTTAGGCTGGAAAGATTTTCGACATTTTTTGGGACTCCTCTAACAGGCAACATCAACGGTGTGGGTCACATCAGTGGAAGCATTCTTGCTCCTAAATTTAGGCTATTTGCAAAAGGAAAACAGCTTGGTGGAAGATTTACTTATGGGGATTCTATTTTTCTTGTTTCTATGATATCAAAAGGAAAGGTAAATATAGATAATTTGACTATATTCGATAACAATAATAAAACTAAAATCTATGGATATTTCTCACCTATCGACAAATCAATAAATGTGAATGCCCATATAAGAGGGGCTGGCGTTTGGATAATTTCTTTTTTTGATAAATATGTGAGTCCCAAATCCTGTAACATATCAGGAGATATTACGGTGAAACATACAATTAATTTTCCATCACTTGATGGAAGCATTAATATTAGAAATATGACCGTAATTGAAAACAGAACTGGAATAAAAATAGGGAATCTCAATGGTACTGTATCATTTAAAGGAAGGGAAATAAATCTAATTGGCATTAAAGGTATTATAGGGGAAGGAGAGGTTGAGGCAAATGGTTCTATTAATCTTGCCAAGCATTCGTATAAAATTTCAACAAACCTCAAAAATACTTTTGTTAATTATAATTATATAAATAGCATCATAGATGGAAATTTAACGGTAAAATCAGGCACTCGAGGGACTATGATATTCGGCAATATTAATGTTGGGGAAGCAACAATAAGTATACCGTTTAAATCACAACCAGTTGGAAGCAAAGGCCTAAATAATCTTTACCTTGATCTTACAGTAGATGCTACAAATAACAATATTTGGTTAAAAAATGAAAATGCAAATTTAGAGATGGGTGGAAAAATGAAGATATTTTACAATTGGGGTGATCTTTTGCTATCAGGAAAAATGGAGACAAAAAGGGGGAAATTTTATTATTACTACAAGGATTTTGATGTCTTAAGAGGAACATTCGAATTCAATAACACTCCCGTAATAGATCCAAAGCTTGACTTGCTTTCAAGGACAGTTACAACAGAGGGGGATTCTATTTTTTTGAATGTTAGTGGAACGATGAGGCACCCAAATTTTTCACTATACTCAAAACCACCTCACTCTTCATCAGAAATAATTGCCCTTTTGGGTTTAAATCTCTCCTGGGATGAACTTGCTTCCCTGAGTTCGGTAGAGGATGCTATAACCAATACAGCATTTAATTATTTTGCCCGAAGGGCGCTGGCGGAAAAGTTTAAGGAGAAATTTGGACTTGATGTCTTTGATATTGAAAAAAGCAGGGGATACCGACTTAGTGTTGGAAAATATATTACAAAGAGTATTTTTGTGAAAATTGGGACTGAGGTTTCACCTTATCCACGTATGGAATATACATTTGAATATAGGTTTTCCCGATGGGGAAGCGTATATGCGGGTGAGGATATGTTTGGCAATAGAAGGGTACTTCTAAATTTTAAATGGAGGTACTAACATTTTAATATTCCTTATCCTACAATCTATAAGGATTTTATTTCTGGGGGATTTTTTACCGGCTCATAGATTGAAACCCATCCTAAAGAAAAGCCCCTATAAACCTTTCCTGGGGATTAAAACTTTAATTGATTCTGCTGATATTGTCATTGTAAATCTTGAATCCCCTATTACGAATACTGGGAATCCCGATTCGTTAAAGAAGTATGTATTCCATATAGATACCTCCTATACAAAATACATAAAAAAAGGTGGTATTGGAGGGGTTACTATTGCAAATAATCATATTATGGACTTCGGTATTACAGGATTAAAATCTACTCTGCAATTACTTGACAGATATAATATAAAACACACAGGCGCTGGAATGAATATATTTAAAGCAAGGGAACCCATGCATTTTATTATCAATGGATATAGGATAGGTGTATTGGCATACTCCCTCACATTTCCTTCTTCTTTCTGGGCAGGTAAAAATAAAGCAGGTACTGCCTATGGAAACGAAAGGTATATAAAAAGTGATATAGAAACATACAGGGACTCTTTCGATTTTTTAGCGGTTGCCTTTCATTGGGGAGAAGAGCTTCTTGATTCAGCAAAAAGCTATCAGAAAAGGATTGCAAAATTGGCAATCGATACAGGGGCGGACTTTGTGTACGGCCACCACCCACATACCTTACAGGGAGAAGAAATCTATAAGAAAAAATTGGTCGTCTTTTCCCTGGGAAATTTTTCCTTCGGGACCTACTCTGAAAGCGGCAAGGGCGAAGGTATTATGTGCGAAATTAAACCTGATTCCATTATATACAAGATAATAGATCTTGAGGTAAGACCATCAAAATGTAAATTTTCACCCTATCCTATCGGCAGTAGAATCATAAGAATCGAAAAGTAGACATCATTTATTAAAATCAATCCAATTAATATTATTCAAACAGAATTCTTATGCTTTCACCATCCCTTTCTTTAAGGTTTACCATTTCGAATTTCCTTTTTACGTTCTTTATTATTTCCTTAAAATTTTCATCCTTATCTTCATTATTAAATGGACCAATAAAATCTGTCACTACATCCATAAACCAGATTGGCATTGTGACCTTCGTCTCTTCTTTATCCTTCCTTACAATGATTATTATCTTTTCTGGCTCTTTATTCCCAAGGCATATGCTACTCGCTTCGATTCCAATCATTACAATTTTCTCATTATTATTCTCAATTGTTAGAATAGGCTTATTTTCCCCATATTTTTTTATCAATTTAACAATGGAATCTGTATCAATTTTTATCTCTTTTCCTGCATTACTATCAGTCATACTGATCCCAAGCTGAGCCATTTCTACAGGAACCTGGATATAACCATTTGTGCTATCACCACTGATATTTATGCGCAAGAAAAGATTACTCAAAGAAAAAAGTAAGAGAAACATCTTTACCTCCTTTTAATATAGATCGCTCCATTTGTTGATGCAACTTTAACATTTATTTTCCCATTCCCTACGATTGCCTCTGCCTTTTTCATTGTCCATCTGCCCTTTTTATCGACCTTGTCAAAACCACTGATCTGAAGCACACCATTTATTACGCTTGCAGAAACACTTAGATCATCACCAATTAATGAGATACCTATACCCCCATTTACAGTCTTAAACTCTGAGTTATTTGTAGGAATAATATCCCCTGAAATACTACCGTTAACGGTATTGACAAAAAACTGCCCCTTGCCATTGATACTAATAGTGCCATTCGTAGTAGATAAATTACACTTATCCACATCTCCATCAAAACTGATAGAACCATTCACACTTTCCGTTTCTAATTTCCCTATTTCTGGGATTTTTAATGTGATGTTAACGACATAGTTCTTCGATTTTTCAACAGTAAAGTCAATTCCTCTACTGGAAGCAGACTGTTTTACCTTAAATTTATCCCCAAAAATTTTGGATTTCTTTCTCTTTTTTACCTCGTATTTGAGGCGCACGCTGTCATCCTTTGATTTCTGAATATCTACCCTTCCATTTATGTTCTTGACATGAACAAAGAAATCTCTGTTGTTCAATGGCTTCACCGAAAGAGAGTCTTCTTTGTAAATAATATACCTTTCAACTGTTATACTACCCTTTTCGTTACCATTTACTCGTATTGAAACAAGATCACAATCCTTCATAGTTGAACCAATAAGAATAAAAGGTAAAAAGAAAAAAAATCTCATCTTATACCTCCACTTTCTCTATTATTTTAGAACTCGCCCAAAGCAAAATAGCGCCAAAAAGAAGTGTTGAATAGAACCATGCCATAGGTATCGTATGACTCTCGTAATTTCCAATCATTTCTATGCTTATCCGTAATTTTGGTACTGTCCTGAATATTCCATTGAGGAGGGGTAACACAAATCTAAATATTATTCCTGTACCTATAAAAACAAAAAATGTCGTCAATCCCTTTAGTTTAGGACTTAACCTTCCAGTAATATATGAAAATGTTGAAAAAGGAATAACCATAATTGTTACAAAAGATGTGTATATCCAGATCTTCATCAATTCTGCAAATGTAACGCCATAGATTGTACCCATTTTTGCCAGTGTAAAAAGGTAGGGTATGACCATTATGACGAGTAAATAAACAAATAACTCTGCCATAATAACAACTACCTTTGAGAGGATAATCTCATATCCCTTCACCGGCAGAGAAAGGAGTGTATAGATCGTATTTCTATTCCATTCATCCTTAAACATAAAAAAGGGCTTTAAAAAAGCGTATAGAAAAACGGGTTGAAATGTGAAGGACAAAGAGACAGGAACCATTATAATAGGCCTTGCCTTTGTTAGCAAGAGGATTATATTAATCCCAATACCAAAAGAAAAAAGTCCAATAATCCAATTTCTGTCATCCTGGAATTCTTTATATAGAAGTTTAATCATTGAAAACCTCCTTAAAAATTTCCTCTATCCCTTTTCCATATTTTTCTCTTAGGGTATCTGCATCATCATATATAGCTATTTCACCTTTCTTAAGAAAAATTACTTTATCAAAAATCTTCTCAACCTCTTTAACAATATGGGTAGAAAAAATAACAATCTCTTTTCCCGAAATCGAACCAAGAATTGCCTTCTCAATTTTTTCTCGCGAGGAAGGATCTATACCCATAAGGGGTTCATCGAGAAGGAATATTTTTGCATCCCGCGATAGGGAAAGGAGAAGTTTAAGTCTAGTTCTGAAACCCTTTGAAAGTTCCCCTACTTTTTTCCATTCTTCTATATTGAGTATCTTAATTAATGCTTTTTCTTTGGTATTGTTCCAATCCTCAAAAAAACTGGCATACCAATCGATTATCTCTCTTACCCCCATCCAGTGGTAAAGTGTATCAATTTCAGGTGTATAGGCAACAATGGACTTTGTCCAGAAGCCAGGCTTTTCCCCATCCACAAGGACCTTGCCATAGGAAGGTCTAAGAAACCCAAATATCAATTTAAGAAGTGTTGTCTTCCCACTACCATTCGGTCCTGCAAGACCAACGACTACTCCATCAGGGATATTCAGGGTTACACCATCAATAGCATCAGTCCCTGGAAATTGTTTTCTCAGATTCTTTATCTCTATCATATACCTCCTCCAATAAATTTTTAATTGTTTTACTTCCAAGACCCAGCTCTCTTAAAGCAAGGAGAAAATTTTCAACTGCCTCCATTACAAGTTCTTTCTTCAAATTTTCCTTCTTGTTGGAGTTCACAGAAGTACCACTTCCAACCCTCGTTTTAATAATGCCCTGCCTTTCAAGCTCTCTATAAGCACGGGCTACAGTATTCGGATTTACATTCAGCTCCATTGCAAGTTCTCTTACGGTAGGCAGCACCTGCATGTACTCGTTTCGAACAATCCTTTTTTTTATCAGATCAGATATTTGCACATATATAGGTATATTATTCTTAAACATTGTATTAAAATAATAATACAATAATACAATTTGTCAAGGAGGTTTTTTTATTTTTTTCCTTGGTCTCCTCGATAGATAAGGTAGAAGAAGGTATAGTTTATTTTATTTTTTTCTTTTTGGTCTCCTGTACGGTAAGACAAGGTAGAAGAAATATAGAAAGAGAAGCGAGGATATTGCTACTCCGCACTCAGGTTCGCTCTCACAAGATTAAATCCTACCCTTCGACAGGCTCAGGGTAAATTCACCCTTGCCCGCTCGTTATGATGAAATGGTATACAAAAATAAAACTTTTAATCGTAATATCTCAGGATATACACATTTGGTTCTTCTGGCTCTTCCCAGAAAAAGAATTCCTTCTCTCTCAAAAAGGAGATTTTACTCCTCCATTTTTCAGGTATCATTAGCTCATAATTTTCTGTCTCTTTACTGAGAAAATTAAGGTAAGAAATATAGGTATCTATCGAACTCTCACTCAATTCAAGAATTGAAAACGTGGGTTCCTCCCCTGTTAGGTAGAATTTATATTTTTCTGCCAAAAATGGTCTTGCCCTTCTTTGAAGCCAATTTATTCCCTCCTCTGTTTTTTTTACAAACTTCCAGCCTGAAGGGATATAATCCCCATAATTCACAAAATCACTCAGTGTAAGTTTCGTCTTTTTTGGCTCTTTAATTTCTTCTCCTCTTTTTCTATCAAGAACATAGAATCTTTCTACTATCTTAAACCCTGATTTTTCACCCATATGTAGACTCTCTATGTTCTTATAGTATGTGGAAAATTCGATAAGATCAATTATTCCCTTATCTCTTAATTTTTTTGCCTTATCTACCATAAAGTCATTCATTAATCGACCTATACCCTTACCTCTATAATCTGGATGGACTCTTAATCCTTCAAGCCAGCCTGTCTTTTCAGGTAGTATTGTTAGCTTTGCTGTACCTATTACTCTCTCCCCTTCAACGGCCACATAGAAATAACCATCATTTATCCACTCTTCAAATACACTTGAAAGATAATCACCCCCTTCCCAGGTATGCTGAGTGATATCATCTATATATTTTTTATCTTCCCTTTTACATAACCTTATTTTAGTCATATTAATTTTTTTTCAACTCTCTGTAGAAGGCCTCCCAGAATGGATCAACCCTTGGATGAACAAGCTCCCTTTTTACACCTGCATCTAGTAAATATATATTCTTTTCTTTTGTTATCTCACCACATATAGAGGAAGGTATACCCTCTTTAGAAAATGCATTTACTATTTCTTTTGCATACGGTTCCCTTGCAGTTAAAATGAGGGTTCCTTCACTTATAGATTTATATGGGTCAATCCCAAGATATTCACATATTTTTAATGCAGAGTCATTGATAACGATCCTTTCTTTTTCAAGGATTGCACCAAATCCTGAGGCAGCAGCAATTTCGAATACACCCCCAATTATTCCGCATTCTGTAGCGTCGTGCATTGCGGTAACGCCTTTATCTCTCACGCCAATTTTAATGGCAGTCATAGCATCACTGTATACGCTCATCTGGTAAAATAATTTTTCTGATTCCAGTCTTGTCTTTTTCCCAAACACTCTTTCAATCCTCTCAGGAAACATAGCTGCAAAGATACCAGATGCCTCTATTGCAGGTCCTTTTGTGATTATTATTTTATCACCGGGCGTAATAAATTTAGGACTTACATACTCTGATTTTTTACCATAAGCCACCACCGTAGCCCCACCTACCATAGGATAATGACAATTCTCGTATCGTGCGGTGTGGCCTGAAATAATGGCTATGCCCATTTTCTCGCATTCCCCGTGTATAGTACGCCACATTACCTCAAGCTCTTTCTCGTTTATTTCCATAGGAAGGTTAAGATCGATGGATAGAAAGGAAGGCTTCAGCCCACTTGTTACAACATCAGAGACAAGGATGTGAATTGCGAACCAGGCAGCCCTTTTAAAACCATATTCTGGAACTATAAAAACAGGATCTGTTGTAAATGCATACGCATTATCGCCAATTTCCAATATTCCAACGTCTACTCCATTCTGGGGGCCAACGATTACTTCTTCTCTTTTGGCACCAAGATTAGGAAAAATAAGTTCCTCAAAGATCTCTGGTGTGATTTTCCCTATGGGAGGAAGTTTATTTTTCATATTTGTTTAACCCGAAAAAGTTTTTCACTGTCATTTCTGTCTAATTATAATGTGATTGCACAAACTGTCAATAAAATTATGTTCTTAATCGCAATTATGCTTATTGACAATTATTTACAGGGCATTAAAATAATTTTGTTTCTTTAAGAATTCTAAACAGAGGAGGAATTTATGGCAAAGGCGAGGGTTGCTATCTTAAGAACGCAGCCGGAAACTGTTGTTGAGGACTATATAAAGGTCTGCGAATTTGGTGGAATGAATGATGCCCTCAATCCTGAAAAAACAACTATATTAAAGGACAACATATCCTGGCATTTTTTATACCCTGGCTCAAACACCCCACCCTGGCAACTTGAAGGTGTAATACTTGCATTAAGGAAATTGGGATACAAAGATTTAGTTGATGTTCATAATAATACCGTAGTCACAAATCCCTACAAGGGAAGAGAACTGAATAAACTGGGTAAGATATTGGAAAAATATAATATTCCAGAGATGTACAATTTCAAAAAAGAGGATATGAAATGGATAAGGTACGAACCCAAACATAAAACCCTTGCCCTCCATAAGGTATTTCCTGAGGGAATATTCTTACCAGATTATTTTTTTGATAAAAATATCGTTCATCTCCCTACAATAAAAACCCACTCATATACCACATATACAGGTGCATTAAAGAATGCCTTTGGTGGTCTTTTAAATACGAGAAGACACTATACACATTCCTGGATTCACGATACCCTTGTTGATCTTCTTGCAATACAGAAGGAGATTCATTCAGGGCTTTTTGCAGTTATGGATGGCACGACAGCAGGCTCTGGCCCTGGTCCACGAACACTCAAACCATACGATAAGAATATCATACTTGCCTCATCTGATATGGTTGCCATCGATGCTGTTGCCGCTAAAATAATGGGTTTTGAGCCTATGAACATAAGATGTATATCAAAATCACATGAACTTGGGCTTGGAATTGGTGATATTTCTGAGATTGAAATAATAGGGGATAGGGATGTAATAAAAGAAAACTGGCATTTTTCAGTTGGTATAAATCTCGCAACAGGTGCAGGAAGACTCTTCTGGTTTTCACCCCTTCGGATCTTTCAAAGGCTATTTTTTCATACCCCTATCGTTTACATATTTGTTTTTGCCTCTGCTTTTTATCATGATTATCTCTGGTATCCCACAACTGGAAAAAAGATCGTGAGAAAATGGCTTAGAGAAAGCCCCTGGGGGAGGCTATTTGAAAAATACTAACGCCAGGGCATATATTAAATTATTAAGACCTAAACAATGGACAAAGAATATCCTTGTTTTTGCAGGAGGATTTTTCGCCCTTTCTTTTAATATACATACATTTGCCAAATTGTTTTTAGGATTTGTTCTCTTTTGCCTTGCTTCAAGCACGATATATATTTTCAATGACATAGTTGACAAAGAAAAGGATGCATTGCATCCAAAAAAGAAATTCAGACCCATAGCAAGTGGTATCATAAATGTAAGGGAAGCATTAATAATTTCAGCAATGTTAGGAGTAATTACACTATTTTTTTCCTTTGAACTTGATATATTCTTTTTCTATTATATCCTCTTATATATACTTATGATGATTCTATACTCCTTACTTTTAAAGAACATTGTCATCATAGATATAATTATTATAGCCACAGGTTTTATTGTAAGGGCAATAGCTGGTGTAGCACTCATAAGGGTCCCCCTCTCCAGCTGGTTTATCCTCAGTATACTTTTCCTCTCACTGTTTCTTGCCTCAAGCAAAAGAAGGGCAGAATTCTTTATTGCAGATGACCCTAATAGAAGAAAGGTTATGGATTTCTACAATGAAACCCTCCTTGACATCTTCAATACAATTTTCGCAACTTCATCCATACTTACATATGCCCTCTATGTGATATCGGAAAAAAAATCATATCTTGCTTCGTTAATCTTTGTTATCTATGGAATATTGCGATATCTATATCTTGTATATTCAGAAACTAAGGGAGAAGAACCTGAGAAAATACTTATTAATGACGCCCACATTCTCGTTTCTGTAATTCTTTTCGTCCTGAGTATCGTGTCTGTTTATCTACTAAAAATGGTATGATACTTAAACAGTACATTCTTTATATGACTTTTGCTGGCATTGCCATAGGAATAAATATAGGTAGCCAATTCCTTGTAAAAATAGGCGTTTCACCCCATCTGCCAGATGTAATGATATATAGGTTTAATATGGGCTTTATTGTTCAGCTTCTCACAGGTACCATTCTGGGTTTCCTGTTCAAGTTTATAATTGATAAGTTCTATATATTTGAGGATAGAAATATCGAGGTTAAAAGAACATTAAGACAGCTTATAATCTATATGACCTTTGCAGTTTTTACAACACTTATATTCTGGGGAATAGAGATCCTGTTTAAGATTTCCTTTGTCTTCAAAAACAGCGACCTCCTTGGTGGATTTATAGGTCTCTTTATTGGTTATACAACTAAATTTATACTTGACAGAAGATTTGTATTCGGAAAGATATAAAAAAAAATTTCCCTTTTGTTTTTTTCAATAGACTTTTTTCTATCTAATAATGTTTCCTGTTGAGTCTATCACAAATGAAGTTTCAAGATTGAAAAGTGCAGAATCATTCTCCACAGTACAACCATTGGCGTAAAAATAGTAAACACCTTTTTTGGGTTTCCAGAGGATAATTTTCTCTCTATCCGTTGGTGAAGTAGAGGATTTCACAAGTTCTTTGCTCGTAACCCTGCCGTCATTATTTTTATCCCTGTATAGAAATATATCAAGATCTATATGCTCTCCAGGTGCCTCTGTCTTAAAAAATATAAATGGGATATCATTGTTTATTTTTATTGGTCCGTATACCCAGCTTCCGCTTGGTAAAGAGTCAGGCGCAGTATCCTGATATATCTTTTGATATACAAAACTTCGTGCAGGTAAAACCTTCACTATCTTTTTGAATTCACTTATATTCCCACCATAATCTACTGCTGAAAATATCAATCTATATTTTCCCGGGGAAATAGGACCTCCCCTACCTGTATCCCAGATAAAGGATTTTCTATTATTCAAGGTTATCTTTTTATTATTTATTTCTACATACAAATTCTTTACTCCAAGATTATCCTTTACATCCAGTATAAACCTTGCCTTTTTACCCATCATTACCGAATCAGGACCTGAGACTTTTATCATTGGTGGTAAACTTTTTCTCCTGTGAGAGATCGTTACGAGTATCCTCTTGAAAATCATTCTATCTGGATTTGTGATATAAATTTTCTTCCCTTCGTACCTTGTAGCAAATTTATCCCCTTTTACAGGCCAGGGCATCTCGCCTGTTCCCGTATATTCTATTGAATCCTTTAAAAATGGGCTGGAAATCCTGTAAGGAGATGAGGTTATAAAATTTCTCACCCTGACGAATGAAGAGATATGTTTTACATCTATCGAATCAGGAAGCAATTTTTCTGATGTGAATTTTCTGTATGAAGTTATCGCGGGAATCAAAATATTTATTGAATCAGTTTCTCCCTCCTTTATATAGAAAATCTTTTTTCCCCCTGCGCCATATGGAGTGAGCACATCTATGGAATAACCCCTTGGTTCAAAACCCAGTTTAAAAAGAACCGATCCATCCACACCACTGTATTTCCAGTCAGAAATAGTATTATTACCTCTCCAATGACTCCTCAAAACAACCAGTGCCCCTGGAATCGGTTGACCCGATTTATCCTTCACAAAAATATATAGTGCACCTGTAGGTGTATAGCCACATTCTGTCACATCAAACTGATATCCATCCGGTCTCCAGGCCACAACAGTCGAAACATTCTTTTTCATTCTCTCAGCAGAAACAGGCGGGTTTCCTATATGGTCTTCCGCCTTCCCATTTATATCCCAATGATGCCAGGACATACATTTTTTGGGTTCTTTACTGCTCCACTGTTCAGGATACCAGAAGTGATTCCATTGATGATCCTCTCCCCTATCAATGACAATATAGTTTGGAATCAACAGAGTTCTTGATATGGATGCAAGTAGAATGGATTGCTCCCCACAGGAGCCATACGCCTTATAGAAAATCTGAAGGGGCTGAATATCCTGTGTCTTATATCCAAATCGCATAAAATTACCCTTATACGACCAGCTGAGAAATTTATGAATATTTATTATGGCATCTCTTAGATTGGTTGCTTCTTTACCTACCTCCAGAATTGTTTTGCCATATTTTTTATCTACAAAGTAGTCATCCCTCCAGAATTTTCCTTCCTTCCCTGAATAGATATCCACATCCTTTCTTAACCAATCTTCGTACGGAACATCGTAGAAATCATTGGGCTTTGACCAATAAGAAACATCAATCCTGGCAGGAATCTCATAGAGAATTCTTGGGTGAACCACATAAAAATAGTAAATATCGGCAGGAAGCTCATATTTACCATCATAGAGAAGTGTGGTGTAATTGCCTCGCTCCAGAATCTGGACATATGGAAGCTCGTCTGCAGCCCTGTAGACATCTTTTGCATTGTTAAGAATAATATCAATATCTCCCTTCAACGCCATCGCCCTTAAAACCTCTGGTGGTGTAAATCCGATAGTAAAGCAGACCTCGTCAAGATATCCCTTGGGGGTTCTATTAATGAGCTTCTTGATTTTACTTACAGTAAATGTATCGTCCACAGTAAAGGGAATACCTGGATTGAGGTATTTGCTGTAATAATCCTGGATTGAGCCATCTTTGAATGACCAGCTACCTTCTTCCTCAAAATTGCCATCTCCCTTATTTCGGAAATATATCACTTCTCCATCAATATTAGAAATAATAATATCCTGTAAGCCATCGTTGTTCATATCATAGATTACAGGAAATAAAAATTCTCCGAGGAGGGGAAAAGAGGTGGAATCATCACAGAACTCAGGTGATAGGAAAAGGTGAAGCCTACCATTCCCTGCACCAATTACAACATCTTCCTTATTATCACCATTTAAATCACCTGTAGCAACCCTTGCAGGAGGTACAACTTTAGCATCAAAGGGAGCAGCCCTAACCGTTCCCTTACCTGTCCCAATTATAATTTTATGTTTAAAGGGAGCTGGTGATGCATACGATGATACAGAATCGACTCTTTTACCTATAAAGGGAAAAACCCTGGTATTTGCAAAAACTGCTCCTCTTTCAGTACCAAAGAGAAAAGATAGAGAAGAGGAGTCACTTCTTACTATACTTATTGTACCCATAGGTAATTTTTCTGTAATGGTGCTATCAACCTTTCTTATCCAATTCTCGCCTCTCCTATAATAAAAGCATATATTACCTGAAGTGGTAATTATTATAAGTGTATCCGGTGAAACCATTGCAAATGATGATAAAGGAGGAAGGCTATCTGGGAAGAGTGTCTTATAATCTCCATTTAACAGTCTCCATTTCCCTTTATTTATAGAGGCAAAATATATCCGCCCCATTTTGTCAGGAAATATAAGAGATTCTTTGCCATTTATTTTACCAATACTTGGTAAAATACCCTCGGGCAACATTCCGTCTCCAGGATTTATCTGTCTATCCTTTATTGTAAAGATGATTCCACTAGCATAAACAGGAAATCCATTTATTGATGTCGATTTTATACTGGTTCCAAAAAATCCCTTTTTATACTCAAATACCCTATTATCCCCATCAATAATGAAGAGCCTTTCCCCACCAGAGATTTGAACCGGTGGTTTAAATGTTCCAATAACTGTCTTATCTCCTAAAACTTTTATGTTTCCCTTTTTATCAGCAAGAAATATTTTGTTTTTGTAAATACCAAATCCAGTAATCCCGGCAAATATTATTGAATCCCTAATGAAAAAAAGTCCTTTACTCACGAAGAGTTTGTTTCCCCTTAGAAAAAGGATGTCCCTGACTCCATCTTTATCAAAATCAAAAAATGTAACTTTTTTGGCATCTGTTTTAACAACCCATCTTCTGGAAAGCTGCTTAAGATTTTTTTTATACGCCCTTTCTATCCACAATGGGAGTGTATTATTATTTTTTATTTTGTCATTTTTAATATTTAATACTACCTCTGAATCGGGGGGGACGGTGATATATATGGAATCGATCTTCTCCTCGTATACTAATGAAAGGCAAAGGAATAAGATATACATATATTTATTTTACAAATAAGTAAAATTAAGTCAAGATCTAAGACCGTTTTTTAAACCCTTTAGCAGGGGGACGGTAATGTATTCGTGTATTTATAAAAATAGTCTTTTTTATTGCATATCAAAGTATTACAGAGGTTTACTTGATTTCTGTTCATAACATGGGATAACATATTATAAGAAAAAAACAATTTTGTACTTTCTTCATCACCAGTATATTGGATGACATGGTGAAAATATGAAAGAGCATAAATACATACTTTCATGCATCCCCAGGCAATCTTAGCGAAGTGCAGGAGGCATTTGGGTGAGCGATAGCGAACCGCATACCCGCTGTTAGGCGACGTTGCTTTCATCATTCTTTCTCAAACAATTTGTCTAAAATCTTTACAACTATGAAAACGGCGACACCTATTCCTGATAAAGTCTTAAAGGCTTCCCAAATCACATTTTTGATTAAGAGTTCTTCTGTTCTGCTATCAATGGTAATTCCAAGAGGTTTTAATACATCCATGCCAATTATTGGATCCCCTTCTATATCACTAACAGCAACCAAAAAATATCCCCCCTTGCCTGCTAGATTGGAAAGAAAATTCCTATCTTTCCAAGTGGAAGATTTCTTGATTGACCATGAACTCCTATTACATTCACATTTTGATTTGTTCGCCACGCTTCGACTTGCTTTGCTAATTCAATTGGTAGTAAAGAGATACTAGCGCCAATATCAATTAATGACTGCTCAACAGTTTCGTCTTTCGCTCCTTTTATAAGCTTGTATATTCTCATTTTTCATACCTCCATTTTGCCATTTCGTCTAACGTTCTTGGCATTTACGACGTTACCTTCCCGCTAGGGTTGGCGCAATTTTTGCTCATTTCGACCCACATTTTCAAATAGCAAAAAGCGTGACAAAGGCAATGTCCCGTAGGGCAGAAAGGTTTTTAGTCGTCGCGTAAATGCCATGTTATATGATGTTTTTCTGCCCCGTAGAGTAAACACCGCGAAATATATTTTATCTCTACATGGGAAACCATTTAGGTACGACTGAATTAAAATATTCATAATCAGAAAATATCATTTCTGCTCGTTCCAACATTTCTTTAATTTCTTCTTCTCCAAAAGGAATAGCCCAAACAACTGAAAACAGTATCACATCTGCAATATATAATGCAAGTATCTCAAAAAAATCATTAGGAACTT